>JBEKHQ010000698.1:0-2895 GCA_050012195.1 Bryobacteraceae bacterium
TCTGGACGCCGCCGAAAAGCTCTTCGGGGAGAAGGGTTTCGACGCGACATCGCTGCGCGTTATCACTCCCGAGGCCGAGGTAAACCTAGCGGCCGTAAATTACCACTTTCATTCGAAGGACAGCCTGATCGACGCCGTCATCGCCCGCCGGGTAGAGCCGATAAATCGAAAGCGGCGGGATATGCTGGCGGCAGCCGGGGCGAATCCAACGGTGGAACAAATCCTGATCGCGTTCGTGTCTCCGCTTGTCGAACTCGATATCTCTGCGATGGCGCCCTTAATCAGCCGCCTTCTGGCAACGCCGGATCCATTCCGGTTTCAGCTCTTCCAGAAACATATGGGACCCGTCGCACTGCAATTCATGGCGGCTCTTGTAGAGGCGCTTCCCAACCTGAACGAAACCGAAGTAATGTGGCGCCTTACTTTCATGGCCGGTGCAATGGTTCACCTTCTGGCTCGATCAGGCCACATACAGGAATTGACGGGCGGGAAATGCGATCCGACGGACCGCCCGGCGGTGCTGGCGAAACTGGTGACGTTCTGCGCCGCTGGATTTCGTGCGAAGGAGACTACATAGAATGCGCGCGCTCCTCATCTTGAATATCGCCGCGATGGCATTTGCAAGCGATGCGGCGGTGGAGACTACGCTCCCTTTGAGCCTGAAGCGCGCGGTGGAGATCGCTCTCGCGCCGGAAGGTAGCCCGCGTGTTGCTCTGGCACAAGAGTCCATTCAGCAAGCCCAAGCACGGAAGCTCGAATCGCGCTCCGCGTTTCTGCCGGATTTGGAATCCTCGGTCAGCGAGCAAAGAGAGACGGTAAACCTGAAGACCTTCGGATTCAACTTCACCAGCCCCCTGGTCCCAGGTTTCACGTTTCCCTCGATCGTCGGGCCGTTTTCGGTGTTCGATGCGCGCGCGACGGCGTCCGAGACCGTTTTCGATTTCAGCTCCATCAAAAAATATCAAGAAGCGAAAGTCGAGATCGCGGCTGCCAAATCGGATTTCGACGCCACCAAGAACCAGGTTGCGGATCAGGTGGCGCGCGCCTATTTGACGACGCTGCGCGCCCAGGCGGCGCTCGATACCGCGCGCGCCGATGTCGAGTTGTCGCAGGCGCTGCTTACTCTCGCCCAGCAACAGAAGGATGCGGGTTCGGGAACCGGGCTCGATGTCACGCGCGCCGAGGTTCAGCTCGCCAACGATAAGCAGAAGCTGGTGGCGTCGGCCAACGATCGGCGGCGCGCGGGCTTGAACCTGATGCGCGCCATGGGACTCAAACTCGACACGGCCATCGAGCTGACCGACAAGCTCGAATATCGTCCCTCCGATCTCGGCACGATCGAGGACGCGTTGGCGGACGCGCGTAAACTGCGGGCGGAATTGAAGGCCCAGAAGGATCGCGAGCTATCGGCGCGGCTGAACTATGCCTCCGTCAAGGCGGAGCGTTTTCCGTCGCTCGCCGCTTCGGCCAATTACGGTTCCATCGGCCCCGAACTTATCGGCGCGCAACCCACCTATGATTACGGACTATCGCTTCGCGTCCCGGTATGGGACGGCGGCCGGCGCGACGCTCGGCGGGAGGAGAGCCTTTCGCAATATCGCCAGGAAAAGACGCGCACGCGCGACCTGGAACAACAGGTGGAGCTCGACGTTCGGCTGGCTTTCGACAGCATCGCCTCGGCTGCGACGGAAGTCGCGACAGCCCGCGATGGCGGCGATCTGTCCGAAAAGGAGCTGGCTCAAGCCAAACGCCGCTATCAAGGGGGCGTCGCCAACTCGCTCGAAGTCACCGACGCTCAGACCAGGCTCGATCGCGCCCGCGATAACCTGATCATCGCGCTGTACGATTACAACGTGGCTCGCATCGACCTGGCCACCGCGACCGGCAAAATCCAGGAGTACGTCAACCAATGAAGAAAAGAATCCCCATCATTTTGCTAGTGATCGCTATCGGCGTGGGCGCCTGGTGGTATTGGCACTGGCGGAACGCGAGCCACGGCGATCGCATTTTGGTTTCCGGCAATCTCGAGCTTACCCAGGTGGACATCTCGTTCAAGATGGCCGGGCGCGTGATCGACCGCAAGGTTACCGAAGGCGACTGGGTGAAGCGCGGCGACTTGATCGCGACGCTGGATCCGGTCATTTATCGACAGCAAAAGGTACGCGATGAGGCCTCGGTGGCCAGCGCGCTCTCGAACTATCAGCAGCTGGAAACCGCGATCGCCTATCAGAAAGCGACGCTCGAAAGCGACATAGCGATGCGTTCCGCCGAGCTCGGCCAGGCAACGGCGAAGCTGGAAGAACTGCTCAACGGAAGCCGCAAGCAGGATATTCAACAGACGGATGCCGCAGTGGCCGACGCCAAGGCGCAGCTTGAATTCGCGCGGCTGGATTGGGAGCGCTCGCAAAGGCTGTTCAAGGACGAAGACATCTCCAAGCAGCAATACGATCAGGCGCGCACCAAGTACGACAGCGCGCAAGCGATGCTGCGGCAGGCGGAAGAGAAGCATTCGCTGGTCAAGGAGGGGCCGCGCCAGGAGGATATCGCCGCCGCCCGCGCCGACGTGGCGCGCGCGAAAGCCGCCGTCGCCACAGCCGAAGCGAATCGCTTGGAATTGAAGCGCAAGGAACAACAGCTGGTTGCGGGTAAGGACGAAGTGGACCGGTCGCGCGCGCAAGTGGGCATTTCGGAAGCTCAGCTCGCCGACACCGAAGTCAACACGCCCATCGACGGCGTGGTGCTGGTGAAATCGGCCGAACCGGGCGAGGTGTTGGGCGCCGGAACCACCGTGGTCACCATCGGGGACCTGGAGCATCCTTGGCTGCGCGCCTATATCAACGAAACCGACCTGGGGCGCATTAAGCTTGGACAAAAAGTGAAACTGAGCACCGATTC
>JBEKHQ010000699.1:0-2892 GCA_050012195.1 Bryobacteraceae bacterium
TCCGGAGTGACGTCCACGAAGCGCCGGTCCTTCAGGCGCGGGAGGGGGTCTTCAGGCATGCTGCTGAAGTCGCCCAAAACTCCCATGACAAACGGGATCTCCTTGACTTCAATCGCGTCGCCAATCTCGACGTCGTAGGTGACATGGACGCGGGGCGGCCGCACGCGTGCCAGCTTCTTATGAACGCTTTCTCTGGCCAAAGGGTTCCTCCTCCATCGGCAGCGGACGCTGCCGAACGTGGATTATTATCTTTCGGATCTGCTGAAGAAGTCAAGCCAAATCACCGGATTGTCGTGGACCGCCTGACGCTGGAAAGTCAACCCGGGCAAAACCTGACGAAAGCGTCCCAAGCGTCCTCGGAAATACACGGTTTCTACGACGGCCCGCGAGGAAATCGGTTGCACCAGTAGGCGCCGGGTTAGACGAAGACGTGCTCCCGGGCCCCCCTTTTCTTGAGCCGAAGTGGACCAATACTAAGGGATGCGCGTTCCTTTCACAAATCCAGTGGCGCCGATGCCAGCGATGCTGTCACCGTCCACGGATTGCATATGTCCTTCGCCGGGCAAAGGACCCAATCCCCGGCCCCTGCCGGTAAGGAGATAGTTGCCGTCGAGTGAGAGGTCACAAACCTTGGCACTTAGAGTGGCCGATCTGGCACGATTGCGCGCCTGAAGAACCACCTGATAGGTGCGATCCGGATCGACGTCTTCCAGACGGAAGGCCTTCAGCGTTCCCAGGTTTTGTGATGACGCGTACAGCTCATAATCTAACCCCTTGACCTGGACAATGTTACCCAGGGACCCGGACTTTAGATCGCCGCTACGGCTAGACCAGGAGATAACGCTCTTGTCCCGCCAGAGAAAGAGAACGTGACCGGTCGAAAGGTGCAATCCGCAGTGGTCGGCGCGAAGACCCATGCCGGATACGTTACCACTGCTTCAGATCGCCGGTCAAGCCCTCTCGGCTCGTTTGCGGCGACAGCGGCGTCTCGCGATGCCTGGCGCCTTCCGATTCAACCGAAAATCGTGGTGGACTATCAAATTCCAAAGCGCCCCATCGAGCCGAGACCCGTAGGGAATTGCGCTGCGTCAACGCCCAGAGAAGCTTCATCCAGCGCAGCCCATGTTTTGGGTCCAACCACGCCGTCGGTAGCGAGTCCTTTTTTCGCCTGAAAAGCCCTGACTGCGGCCTGGGTCTTTGGCCCGAACATCCCATCGGGAGTAAGGGCGTACCCCAGTTTGGTCAACTGCGCCTGTAAGGCCTTGACGTCCCGGCCGGCCGATCCCAATCCAATGGTCGGATTGGCGCTCGCAACAGCGCCTATCAGCGTTCCCAGAGTGTCGCTCGATTGTTTCTCCGTGAATGCCGGCGACCGCAGATGGCGGTCTATTTTCAGCGCTACATGGCAATGATCCCGATGCCCGCCTATGGCGCTGCCGGAGATGGACCTTCCATTCTTGTACCAAATGTTGAGCGGAGCGAAGAACAGTTCGGCAATTGGGGTATTGGGCATTGCCGCGACCGGCTTCAATGCCTTCGCAACGGCCGCCGCGTCGCTATCGTACAATCCGTAATCGCGCGCCGTGCCAGAGTAGTGAAAAGACCCCGCTGCATGCTTGCCACCGGTGGTCTGCACGGTGGTCGGCGCGCCAATGCGGATATGCTTATTCCTCAAATAGGCGTCAATCTCTCTCCACGTCTCCACCGGTTGGATGGGCGGCGCGACGCTACCAATACTGGGCATGATTCTGTCCCCCGGGATTCAGCATGTTCTCAATCCCCGTTCAGAAACGATACAAAACGCCATCGTCCATCCGGGCTCTGCTCGAAAACCGCCCGCCAGCGAGCGTAGTCGCCAGCGGTTGCTTCTGGCGGTGCGATTTTCACCTTTCCTTTGAGTTGCCATTGCGGAGGGGGATTGTAATCGACCGCACCATTCGCGGTTGCTTCAATCAGCGCATCCCAGCCGTTGATTTCCTGGTGGTCCCATGACGCAAACGCGGCCTCCGGAGTCTGCGGGCCACCTCCAAACGAATAGTCGAATTGATCGGGCATCACTGCGCGGAGAGCTGCTCGATTCTTGTTTTGCGCCGCGTTGCGAAAAGCCTTCCAAAACGCGTCCCAGTCGGCGGCTGGCTCCGGATTCGGCGTGGCTGCTTGAGACGGCGCCGGAGACACCGTCGAGCATCCGGCAAGTCCGATCACGAGACACAATAACGAACCCGCAGCCCACCATGGTGCTCGCAACTGGCCCCTCCCGGGAATGTAGGATAACAGATTTCCTTAAAATCCGCTTGGCAGAATACTGAAGCTTTCCTCCCATTCACCGCCAGGCGGGACCGTCTGCAACTGCGGATACAAGCCGCGCTGCGCCAGGTTGAACGCGTTGGTGACTCCCGACATCGGTTCAAAGCAGATAAACTGTTGCCCCGGCGGCGCGTACACCACAGCCACCGGGTACTTCGGGCCAAATCGGAGCGCGATCCGCTGTTTGCGGCCGCGCACCTCAAACACGTCCGAGGCGTCGACCCCTGAGAAGACAGTGTCGAACGAGCGGTTCTTTAGGGGGGTGAGACCGGACAGGTCGGCCGGCTCCCGGGCACCCGTGGGTATCAGCCGTTCATCCACCACCACTCGCTCGCGAACCGGAATGTGCACCGACCATTCATCCCGTGGCGCGTCGGTAAGGGTTAAGTACGGATGGAACGCCACCGACAGGGGCATCGCGGCGACCGCGTGATTGGCAATCCCAACATGAACCTCCAGACCGCCATCCTGCAGGCGATGCGTCATCTCGATTTCGTGAGCGAACGGGAACTGTGCCATGAGTTCCGGGTGGCGCCAGAACTCGAGGCGGCTGGTGACGCAGGCGCCGGATTCCGTGGCCTCGAC
>JBEKHQ010000700.1:0-2885 GCA_050012195.1 Bryobacteraceae bacterium
CCCTTCTAAACTAAGACCGCGAGAACCGGCGGCAAAGCCCATCACTTTTTTTTGGAAGCCGGCGGGGGTGAACTGCGCGCGCGTGTTATTTCGCGACTTTGGAGCGGAGATCTTGAATGAGAGCGCGGACCTGGGCGAGAACTTGCTTGGCGCCCTCGGACACGGTGGTCGGGGCCAGAATTCCTTCGGCCTGTTCCGCGTGGGAAAGTGCGTCGTGATACTCTCCCTGGCCATCCAATGCGCGGGCAAGTTCAAAGTGTTCCATGCCTACGGTTCGGTCCTTGGAGGGATCCTTGGACCATTTTTCACAAACTCGAAGCCCGATTCTGGCGGACCGCTCCGCGTCGGCGAAACGCATCGCGGCAAGATAAGAAACCGTCATGTAGTGCCAATACTCGCGCCAGGCCGGAGCGTCGGCTTCAAATGTCTTCTTCCACTTGTCTCCGGCGTCCTCTAGAAATTGAACGGCTTCCGAGGCGCGCGAAGACTCGGCCAAGGCGCCGGCGTAGTAAGCTCCCATGCGCAGCGTTTCGCGATCCGAAGGACCGGCGCAGGTCTGGTAGATCTCGAAAGACTTCTTGTACAGAGGAACAGAATCGTTGATGTGGCCAGACATCCGTCGGATGCCCGCCAGGCCGTAGTAAACGTCAGACTGATCGCAAAGAGCCAGCGGGTCTTGTTGATAAAAGCTGAGGGCTCGTTCGAACAGCGCCTGCGCGCGATCCAGCGCGCCGATGTTCTGTTCGATATCCGCCAGCTTCACCAGGGCTTGCGCGGTCTCGTGAGGCGGAAGGTGGTTATCCACCGAGGTCTTAACCGCCAGTTCGGCAAGTGCAATCGTGGGCGGTTGCCTGATCAGGCCGAGATCGGCGCGCAGCGCGGCGCTGTAGTACGCCGACAAAGCCAGCGTGCGCGGCGGGGCTCCCGGACGCTGGGCAAGTTCCATCGCGTGCGCGCACAAGTTCAGGCCTGCGTCGCCTTCGCCTTTGTCATAGGCAATGCTGCATAGATAGGCGGAGGCTTCCGCTTCGGCCGGAAGATCCTGGGAGGCTTGGGCCTCGTGAACTACTTGCTGGAAGATCGCCCGGGCCGCATCGTAGTCCCGATTTTCAAACATGGACACTGCGAGGCCGAGCCGGGCCTGACGCAGGTCGCTTGGGTCTTTGATGTATTCGGGCAAGAACTTGACGCCGAGCCGCAGAAACTCCGTGAGCGTGGTTGCCGGCTTAGCCGTGACATTGGAATTCGCCGATTGGAACAGCCGGTAAAGGAAAGTCTGCATACGCACGGCCCGCTGTCCTTCGGCTAGGGCCTGGCCCTGTTGATGCCATGCGTACCCCAGGCTCGCCAGCGTAACGACCAACAGCGCCGCGGCGGCGCTGAGACGTCCGCGATTGCGGCGCACGAACTTGGACGCGCGATAAAGCGCTGTTTGCCTGCGGGCCAGCACCGGACGGCCATCCAGATAACGCTGGATATCAGCGGCCAGATCGTTGACCCAGGCATAGCGATCTTGCGGTAATGGGCGCAGACACTTGGTCACGATCGCCGACAGGTCGCCAGCCAATGTCGCTCGCATGCGCCCCGCGCTAATGGAACGTTTCTCGGCCGCTTCCCCGGTGACGGCTTGCTCCGGGGACTCGGGTTGATCCGTGGGTTGGAGTTTTTCAGGCGACGAACTATTGGAAGGCCGCCGGCCCGCCAGCAGTTCAAACAAAATGACACCCAGCGAATACACGTCCATTGCCGTGGTGGTGGGTTCGTTGCGCAACTGCTCGGGGCTCGCGTAGGACGGCGTCGCGAGCAGAGGCGCCGTTTGCAGATCCGAGCGTGCGAACACGCCCGCCGAAGCGCCTGGGGTGCTTCCCATTGCTTCCGCGCCGGCGGACAGCAGCTTGGCTGTTCCAAAGTCGAGCAGTTTCGGAACGCCCTCCACCGTCACGAGAATATTGCCTGGCTTCAGATCGCGATGCACGATCAAGTTGCGGTGCGCGTATTCCACGGCGGAACAGATTTCGAGGAAAAGCCGCAGCCGGCTCGGGATGGTCAGCCGATGCTGGTCCGCGTAGCGCGTAATGGGAATGCCGTCGACATAATCCATCACCAGGTACGGCGACCCGTCCGGTCCAACCCCGCCATCCAGTAGACGCGTGATGTTGGGATGGTTGAGTTGCGCCAAAATCTGACGCTCGGCGCGGAAACGGCCGGTGAAAAAGCCTGTTTGCAGATGCGCGCTCACCAGCTTAAGAGCGACTTGTTGTTCATATTCACCGTCGGCGCGTCGCGCTAGATACACTGTGCCCATTCCGCCGTGACCCAACTCGCGAATCAGCTCGTAACCGCCGAGGTGTTTGGCGGCTTCACTGGGCGGGGGACTGGAAAATCGGCGCTCGCTCTCGAAAGCGGTCAGCAACAAACGAAGCTGCGCTAGCGATGGCTGGTTGCCGGCACATTCGCGCTCGAGGAACGCGTCGCGCTCGCCTTCCTCCAGTTCCACAGCCTGGTGGAACAACGCCTGTAAGCGTTCCCAGAGCTCGGGCGTCAAAGGGTCCACTATTAAGTCCGCGGAATCCCGCGTCAAACCCCCTCACCCGGCGCGGGCCGGTCCGGCCCGGCTCCGAGCGTCGAGTAGAGCCACACGCGTACGAACCTGAGATCGCGTTCCGCCGTGGCAGTTGAAACGCCAAGTAGTTCGGCCGTTTCCGCCAGTGTACATCCCAGAAAATACCGGAGTTCCACCAGACGAACCTTACGGGCGTCCAGGTGTTCCAACTGGTCCAGCGCTCGGTGTACATCGATCACATCGACGCTATTCAGGCTCAGCCAGGGGATCTCGTCATTCAAAGGGACATGTGGCGATTCACCGCCACGCTTATCCGCATTCG
>JBEKHQ010000701.1:0-2885 GCA_050012195.1 Bryobacteraceae bacterium
TTAATCCAGCTGCCCAACACGACCAAGAACACCGCGGGCTATCCGCTGGCGCCCGGCATGGACTGGATCGACCTGTTCGCCGGCAGCGAAGGCACGCTCGGAATCGTCACGGAAGCCGAGCTTCAGCTTCTGCCGAAGCCCGCGGACGTGCTGGCGGGTGTCGTGTTCTTCGTGAACGACGACGCGGCGCTGGATGCGGTTGAGGCTTGGCGCTCGATCGAGGGCCTGCGCATGATCGAATATTTCGATTGCAATTCGCTAGCGATCCTTCGTCAACGTTTTTCCGAAACGCCGTCCAACGCGGGGGCAGCGTTGCTGATCGAGCAAGAAAACGGCGACATCGACTTCTGGGCCGATCACGCTCCGGAAGACAGTTGGTTCGCGGCCAGCGATCAGGATCGCGAGCGGTTTCGGCGTTTCCGACACGCACTGCCGGAGATCGTCAACGACACCGTGCGGCGGCGCGGTTTCCTGAAGCTGAATTCCGACTACGCGGTTCCGCTGCCGCAAGGTCGCGAGATGCTGGAGTATTATCACACCCGGCTCCGAGAGCGAGCGCTCGACTACGTCATCTTCGGACACATCGGCGACGCTCACGTGCACGTCAACATCCTGCCTAATTCGGAGGCCGATTTCAAAACCGGGCAGGAGCTGATGGTGGAGTTCGCCCGGCGTGCGGTTTCGCTGGGAGGGACGGTGTCGGCCGAACACGGCCTAGGCAAGCGCAAGACGCACCTGCTCGAGATTCAATATACGCCGGATCAAATCCAGGCCATGAAGGATGTCAAGCGCCGACTGGACCCGCAGTGGCTGCTCAATCGGGGTAACCTGTTCGCGGCGCCGGAGTGAGTCTTACGGCTCTTGGCGCAATTGATCGAGCATCTGCCGCACTTGCGGATCGGCTCGGATGCGCTGCGCTGTTTCCAACTCGGCGATCGCGTTGGCGCGTTGGCCGGGCATCTGCGCCAGCGCCGTGGCTAAGTTCACGTGCGCTTGGACGAGATCGGGTTGGATCCTGATGGCAGCTCTCCATTCCTGAATGGCGGCGGGCAAGCGGTCGGGCATCTGGGCCAGCGCGTTCGCCAGGTTATTGTGGGCCTGCGCCAGGTCCGGACGGCTGCGCAGCGCGGCTTGATACTCCGCGATCGCGTCCGGCAAACGGCCCCTCATTTGCGAATAGGCGTTTCCCTGATTGTAATGCGCATCGGCGAGTTCCGGATCGAGGCGCGTAGCTCGTTGCCACTCGGCCATTGCGTCCGTCAAACCTCCCGGCTCGCGCGCTAGCGCGTTTCCTAGATTGTTGTGCGCCTCCGCGAAGTCGGGCTGGCTCCGTATGGCCGCCTGAAACTCCCCGATCGCGTCTTGTAGTCCACCAGGCGTTTGTTCGAGCACCAGCCCAAGGTTGTAATGAGCGTCGGCGGCGTCCGGTTTAATGCGCAGCGCCCATCGAAATTCCGCAATCGCATCCTGGGTTCGACCGGGCATGCGAGCCAGAGCCTGTCCCAGGTTGTAGTGCTCTTGCGCACCATCGGGCAAGATCGTCACCGCCGTTCGTAGCTCCGCCACGCCATCGGGCAGTCGGCCGGGTATTTGGGCCAGCGCGGCGCCCAGGTTCATATGCGGCCGGGCGCTTCCCGGACACACCGCCACCGCGCTCGACCAGAGGCTCTGGTCATCGTGCCAATCGAAGTTACGCTGGTACGTGCGCGCCGCGCATGCCAGGCAGGCGAGCCCTATTGCGACCCACGCGACGCGCGGGCTCGCCCGGCTTCCAAAGGCGTAAATCGCGGCAACCAGACATCCAGCCAGACCGATCGAGGGCAGGTACATGAACCGCTCGGCCATAATGCTCCCGATAATCATGACCAGGTTCGCGGTCGGCGTCAGGGCGATGAAAAAGAAAATGATGAAGAAGAACATTTCCTTCCACGCGCGACGCCAGCGCAAGGCCAACACAATGGCGCCGATACAGACGGCTAGAGCGATCAGCGTCTTGGCATCCTCCCAGCTCGCAAGCGTCCAACCGAACAAGGGAAACGCGCTGTAGGAGTAATCCGCCGATAAGCGAGCCGGCCAGAAAAATAGCCACAAGAATTTTCCGATGACTTTAATGGCGCTGAGCCGCGCTGTCCAGAATCCGGCGCTGATCAGCGGATTCTCGGGGAATACCACCAGCATGTGCGTGTGCAGTCGGCTACGCATTAAAAAGAACGCCGCGAAGGGCAGCGCCAATGCGGTGTACGCCGGAACGCGAGCACGCCAAGTTGCGCGCTGGGACCACGTCAGATCGTAGAGCAGAAGGATGCCTGGAAGCACCGCCGCGTTTTCCTTGGAGAAGAGGCCGACCGCTTGCGCGGCGACCATTGCCGCCAACCACCAGTACTTGCGACTTCCCGTGGCCAACGCCCACCTTGAGTAGCACAGCAAGCCGGCCAGTACGCCGAATGCCGCCAGCAGGTCGGCGCGGCCCACGATGTTGGTGACCGATTCGGTGAGCACCGGATGCAGTCCCCAGATCGCAGCCAGCGCCAAGGCCAGCGACGGCTGGGCGAAGATCGTGATGCCCAGCGCGTACACCAGTGACACGTTGACGCCGTGCAACAGGAAATTGATCCGGTGATAACCCGCCGGATCCGGTCCGTCGTCGAACACCGCGTAGTTCAAGAGGTACGACAACGTGGTCACCGGGCGGTACAACCCCGAGTCCGGATTAATGTGCCAATACCCTTCGGTCAGAATCGATCCCATGTTGTGCGCGGTTACAGCCCGGATTCGGGGGTCCTGCAACAGCACTCCCACGTCGTCGAACAGAATCGCGCCATGAAAGGAGTTGGAATACGCCACCACAACCAACCCCCAAAGCAGCAACAGATGGCGCAGCTGTT
>JBEKHQ010000702.1:0-2858 GCA_050012195.1 Bryobacteraceae bacterium
AAGGTGAAGCGATTCCCGCCCGCATAGCGATTGGCCGCGATCCCGATCCCGATCGAGCTGTCCGCTACGGCCGGACAATAGAGCGGTATGCCCGCCTTGGCCGCCGCCGAAACGATCCCGTCCTCTTTCGCGTGCTGGCCCAGCTCCAAACCCAGCAAGTACAGAAACTCGCGCGTCGTGTAAGGACGCGACTGATCGAGCGACGCCGCGAACCGGCCGATCCATTGATCGTGATCGCGAAACTTCTGCTCGTCCGCCAGGACGTCGTACATCCGGTCGATCAGATTCTCCGCCAGCAGCACGTCGTCGATGGCCGGCGAACCCTGGTAGTGGAAGTTGCCGAGCGTCTCGTGCAGATCGTGAAAGAAGTTGGCGCCGGTCGATACCAGGCAATCGATCAGCCGGTTTTCGATCATGCGAACCACCAGCCTTCGCATTCCCGCCGGCACCATCGCGCCCGACATGCCCATCATGATAGTGCACCGGTCGCCCAGCATCTTCTTCCAAACCTCGAACGCCAGGCCGAGCTGCTTGCCCTGGAACGCCGTGCCCTGCATGCGCGTGAGAATCTCGGACGCGCTGGTTGCGCCCACCGGATCGAACGGACGAGTAGGCGTGGAGAGAATGCGCGCCTTCGATTCTTGGTTCACTTCTTCTACGGAGGAAGCGGGAGTGTGGCTCATGGTCTTTTCAGTGTAAAGGGTGAGGGAGAGCCAGGTGGGCAGGCTACTGAAGCCGCATTCGGGTCTTTTCGTTCAAGACCAGCTCATCGAAGATAGCCAGCACCTGTTTGCGGTACTGGTAAACGCGTTGCAAGGAATTGCGGAAACCCAATTCGTAGCGGCGCGCATTACGCCATTTCACCAGCAGCGGCTTCGGGACGTCGATGTCGCGCCGCAGCGTGTCGGCCGAGTGCCCGCGCAGAAAGAGCCCGTAGAACATGGCCGCCTCTCGTTGAGGCGCCAGTGGATCTATGTCTTCCCTGGGTGTCATGCAAACTACTTATGGTCGAAAAAAGCCAGTATAAACACCGAAGCTCTTCGAATCAAGTGGTATCTTGCGATCCATACCGAGACTTAATGCACCGGTCAAGTCCGATTTTACCAAACCCTTTTCGATCCGCCTAGCGCGCCGCCGCCAGTTTTGTCGCGACGGGCCGGTAACCAAGTTACAGCCCGGTTGCTTCCGGGGTGATCCTCAGTTCCCGCGATACTTGACCACGATCGACACCCGCCGGTTCGACGCGTTGCCGGGATCGTCGGGCTTGCGCAACTGCTGCGCGGCGTAGCCCCGGACTTCAGCCACCTGGTCCGGCTTCACGCCGTTCGCCTGCATCAATTTTCGCGCGGAATTGGCTCGGTCCGAGGATAGCTCCCAATTCGAATATCCGTTGGATGAGGCGAACGGACGAGCGTCCGTGTGTCCTTCCACCAGCAGCCGGTTGGGCATTTTGCCGAGCTCGCCGGAAATCATCTTCAACATCTCCTGGCCCGAACCGGTGGGCTGCGCGTTTCCGCTTTCGAAGAACGTGCCTACCTCGCTCTCCAGCAATTCGATGCGGAGACCCTCGCCGGTTACGGTCATCTGGACCTGGTCCTTGAGTTTTTCCAGTTCCGGCGCTTGTCTCATGGCGGTTTCGAGCTTCTGCTTGAGTTTGGCCATGTCGGCCTTCCCGATATCCAGGTTTTCGCCGCTGCCCGCCGCTCCGCTGCCGGTATCGGCCGAGCGGCCGGTCGGATCGCGAAAATATCCGGCCACCGACTTTTTCACCGGCTCGCTGGCGCCCATCAGCCACAACACGATGAACAACGCCATCATGGCCGTGACGAAATCCGCGTACGCCACCTTCCAAGCGCCGCCATGGTGTCCATTGTGGACAATTTTCTTCTTGATGATGATGGGCGTTACGCCGACCGCGTCCGTGGCTTGTTCCAGGTCTTGCATGCCGGTTAGGTCTTTCCCTTACAGGCTTTCTCGAGTTCCTGGAAGCTTGGCCGGATGTTCCCCGGTATGGACCGTCGTCCGAACTCGATCGCCGTGATCGGAGAGCTGCCTTTGAGGAAAGCGCCCAAGACCACCCGGATTACCTGATAGAAGTGCCCCTCCTCCTCGGCCGCCTTGCCCATTTTCGCGGCCATCGGCCCCAGCAGGCCGTAGCACAAGAGGATTCCCAGGAACGTTCCCACCAGAGCCGCTGCCACTTTGTGGCCGATCTCTTCCGGAGGACCGCCCAGCGCGCCCATCGTGATCACCACGCCCAGCACGGCGGCGACGATACCCAGGCCGGGCAGGGAATCGGCCACGGTATTGAGCGCGTTCACGGGCTGGTGCGCGTAGTGGTGATGCACTTCCATATCGGCTTCCATCATCTGATCCAGTTCGAATGGCGTCGGACCGCCGGTCATGGCCATGCGCAGGGTGTCGCAGACAAAATCGCGCAGATGATGATCCCACTTAGCGAACAGCTTGCTCTTGTCGGGATTCTCGATGTCGTTTTCGAGCTCGTTCAACCCTTGCTTTCGCGCCGCTTGCATCACGGTGTACATTTGTTTCAGTACTTCCTGATAGAGCGCCTTCCCGAATCTCGAACCGCCGAACACGGCCTTGCAACCCGCCAGAATGCCTTTCAACACCGCGGGCGGATTCGCGATCAGGATCGTTCCCGCGCCCGCGCCGGCGATGATAATCAGCTCCGCCGGCTGCAGTAACACTCGAATGTTCCCGTGCTCCATCAGATAGCCGCCCACCACGGCCCCGAACACGACTAGAATTCCAACTATGGCAAACATGGCTTCTCTTCCCTCTGCGTCGCGTGCACGATAGCCGCGCGATTTCCTCCGCTGGCCTGGCAGCTTTCG
>JBEKHQ010000703.1:0-2833 GCA_050012195.1 Bryobacteraceae bacterium
CAGGCTCCCGGAGGCACCGAGTCAGAGCGGCGTCCGGACTAGCGCGACGGTGATTAAGACGATCCCTGTTAATCACCTGTTATTAACAGGGAACCGGCGGCCGGACGCCCGCTTGCCATGGCTTCTACGGGATCCAGGGGCGGAATGTTGGAAGAGGGGGTGTGGGGGAGAAACCTTTCGAAGGTTTCGCCCACACTGGCCCGGCCTAACCTGCACACCAAAATCTCTCAGGGCCTCGCAAATCCGAGCAAAACCTCGCATAACCGATAGACTCGTTTTCGGGGTCTCACACTATTTGCCGTCAAGCACAGAATTACTCCATCGTTTCAATAGCTTACAGCCAGATCTTGTCACTCTCCCCGCGAGTGTGCTAATAATGGTCTTCGGACTCCGCTACCCGGATTCCGACAGACCCCTAAATTCACAAACCGATACATGGAGGTTCGACCGTAATGAAAATTCGTCCGCTTTATGACCGTATCGTGGTCAAACGGATCGAGGAAAAGGAAACCATGCAGGGTGGCCTTTACATCCCCGATTCCGCCAAGGAAAAACCGCAGGAAGGCGAAGTCGTCGCCGTGGGCAAGGGCAAGCGCCTGGAAGATGGCAAAGTCGTGCCGCTGGACGTCGAGGTGGGCAATCGCATCCTGTTTGGCAAGTATTCCGGCAGCGACATCAAGCTGGATGGCGATGAGTTCATGATCATGCGCGAGGATGAAGTCCTCGGCATTTTGGAAAGTCAGCCCGTAGTGGCCAAGAAGGCTTCCTAAGGAGGAGAGAGATCAATGGCGAAACAGATTGTATACGCAGAGAATTCCCGTCAAGCGATTTTGCGCGGCGTCAACCAGTTGGCCGACGCCGTGAAAGTGACGCTCGGCCCCAAGGGCCGCAATGTCGTTCTAGAGAAGAAGTTCGGCGGCCCCAACATCACCAAAGACGGTGTCACTGTGGCCAAAGAGATCGAGCTGAAAGATCCGCTCGAGAACATGGGCGCCCAAATGGTGCGCGAAGTGGCCTCCAAGACTTCGGATGTGGCCGGCGACGGCACCACCACCGCCACCATCCTGGCGCAGTCCATCTACCGCGAAGGCGTAAAGGCCGTAGCGGCGGGCGCCAATCCGATGGCCCTGAAGCGCGGCATCGACAAAGCGGTGGAAGCGGCCGTCGAGGCCGTCAAGAAGCTCTCCAAGCCGGTATCCGGCGAGATGATCGCCCAGGTTGGCACCATTTCCGCCAACAGCGATTCCACCATCGGCAACATCATTGCCGAAGCGATGAAGAAAGTCGGCAAGGATGGCGTGATCACGGTTGAGGAATCCAAGACCATGGTCACGGAACTGAGCACCGTGGACGGCATGCAGTTCGACCGCGGCTACCTCTCGCCCTACTTCGTCTCCGACCCCGAGCGCATGGAGTGCGTGCTCGAAGATCCCTACATTCTGATCCACGAAAAGAAGATCAACAACATGAAGGACGTGCTTCCCTTGCTGGAGCAAATCGCTCGCTCGGGTAAGCCGCTGTTGCTGATCTCGGAGGAAGTGGAGGGCGAGGCGCTGGCCACGCTGGTGGTCAACAAACTGCGGGGCACGCTCAATGTTTGCGCGGTGAAGGCGCCCGGTTTCGGGGACCGCCGCAAGGCCATGCTGGAGGATGTCGCGATTCTGACCGGCGGAAAAGCCCTGATGGAAGAGACCGGCATCAAGCTCGAAGGCGTCACGTTGGAGGATCTCGGCCGCGCCAAGCGCGTCACCGTGGATAAGGAAAACACCACCATCATCGACGGCGCGGGCACGCAGAAGACCATCGAAGGCCGGATCAAGCAGCTCCGCAACCAGGTGGAAGAGACCACGTCGGATTACGATCGCGAAAAATTGCAGGAGCGGCTGGCGAAGCTGGCCGGCGGCGTGGCCATCATTAAAGTGGGCGCGGCCACCGAGACCGAAATGAAGGAAAAGAAGGCGCGCGTGGAAGACGCTCTGCATGCCACGCGAGCGGCGGTTGAGGAGGGCATCGTGCCCGGCGGCGGCGTGGCGCTGCTTCGAGCCTCGATCGCGCTCGACGCGCTGAAGCTCAAGGGCGACGAGCAGTTCGGAGTCGCCATCGTACGCCGCGCTTGCGAAGAGCCGATCCGTCAGATCGTGCGCAACGGCGGAATCGAGGGCGCGATCGTGGTGGAGAAGGTTAAGACTCAGAACGACCCCAATTTCGGCTTCAACGCCGCGACCAACCAGTATGAGGATCTCGTCAAAGCCGGTGTCATCGATCCCACGAAAGTGACGCGCACCGCTCTGCAGAACGCTTCGTCCATCGCCTCTCTCATGCTTACGACGGAGGCCATGATCTGCACCGCCGTTGAGGAAGACGAAGAATAGCCGGGGGAGACAACGATGCAGTTTCTTCTTACGGGCTTCACTCCGGATATCGGATTTCGCGTGTTCGCTTTTGAAGGCGTTGACGCGGACCGGAGGCGCACGGAGTTTACGGTCAGGACCGATCTGGCTCTGATCCGGAGATACGGCATTCGCATGCAGGAGCTTCCGCTTTTATGCCGGGGGCTCCTGGAGCGCCGTGACGAAGCGGGCGAAAGCCACACCCTGATCTTCGGAGAAGAAGAGATGCGCATTCACGCCGACAATTGTGCGGCGGAGCGAGACGCGGCTAAACTGAAGAAGTCGTCGCGTCGGGCCGCCTCCGCCTGACGCTTCACGGAGAGGGGCTGGAATGGATAAGAGATTGGCGAAGCGACATAAGCGGCAGGTCGAGCGCGCAAAACAACACATGAAGCTTTCAGAACCGGACGTACGAACGCCGGAACAGATTAAAGCCGCTCGCG
>JBEKHQ010000704.1:0-2827 GCA_050012195.1 Bryobacteraceae bacterium
AAAAATCTTTAAACGAAAGACTTGCTAGCGCGACGTAGACCGCCGCGGCCACACATTTGAAACCAGCGTTGCGCACAGAGTGCTTCCTCAATCCCATACGCCAACGAGCTAAAAACATCGGCATGCCAGACGTGGTGGTTTACGGAATGGGATCGCATCTTTTCCGTCACTGGTCATGGAATATCTCTTCAGTATAAGTTTCAACAGTCGCTTGTGCGCGTTTTGTGCCGGAGCTGTCACACTGCCCGGGGATGATTTTCTGTAGGCTGGTCTCGTGGCCAAGCAAGAGGCGAGTGAGCTACTTTCCATCGCGGGGCGAGAGGTCCGGATCACGCACCCCGAGAAACCGTATTTCTCAAGACAAGTCAAACTTTCGAAGCTCGATCTGGTTTGGTACTACCTGTCTGTCGCTGACGGAGCGGTCAGCGGAATCCTGGATCGGCCGCTAGTGCTCAAACGGTTCGTTCACGGAGCCGAAGGCGAGGCGTTCTACCAGAAGCGCGCTCCGTCCGACCATCCTGCCTGGCTTCGCACGGTTACGCTGGCTTTTCCATCCGGCCGAACGGCGGAAGAGCTGGTTGTGGACGACGCTGGCGGACTGGCCTGGATCGTGAATCTGGGATGCATTGAGCTGCACCCTCATCCGGTTCGATCGGCTGATCTGGACCATCCCGACGAGCTGCGCGTCGATCTTGATCCCGGACCGGGCGTGAGTTGGAACGACGTTCGAACCGTCAGCCTGGAGGTGAAGGCGTTCCTGGACGAAATGGGACTGCGCGGCTGGCCTAAGACCAGCGGGTCGCGCGGAATGCACATTCATGTGCGAATCCAGCAGAGCTGGACTTTCACCGATGTTCGGCACGCCGCGGTAGCGCTATCGCGGGCGGTGGAGCGCCGCATTCCCGCGCTGGCCAGTTCCAAGTGGTGGAAGGAGGAACGCCACGGAGTATTTCTCGACTACAACCAGAACGCCAAGGATCGGACTACCTGCTCCGCGTATTCGGTACGGCCTCTTCCCGACGCACGCGTCTCCACGCCGCTCTACTGGCACGAGGTTCCCGATTGCGATCCGGCCGATTTCACCGTCCTGACGGTTCCCGCGCGATTCGCCAAGCTCGGCGATCCACACGCGGGCATGAACGAAGAACCCGGCTCGTTGGAGAGATTGCTGGAATTGGCGGCAGCCGATG
This sequence comes from Bryobacteraceae bacterium, assembly GCA_050012195.1. Taxonomy (GTDB): domain Bacteria; phylum Acidobacteriota; class Terriglobia; order Bryobacterales; family Bryobacteraceae; genus Palsa-89. The sequence goes on from JBEKHQ010000704.1 coordinate 1,191, forward strand.
AATCCGCAGGACTCGGAGATGCGCCTTGGCCGCCACACTTTCGCAAGATGGAGGGCGAGGCGCCGCGGGTGGCGCCTTCCCGCGCCAAAACGGCGCCGCGGGCCAAGATGCCGCTTATCGTGGTGGCCAACTCTCCAGATAAAGAGGCCGCGCTCGCAGGGCTCGAACGCTGGAAGTCAAAATACGCCCCGGTAGCGGCCCTGCTGGCCGTCGATGACGTGTTGATCGACGCGATGCGAGGCCGGTCCTCGACGTGGACGCGCATCCGCGTCAATTTGAGACATGTCCCCGAAGACATGCGGCCGAGGCAGGAGACGCCCGATCCCGACGACGACCCTACTCGTGAGTGGCGCAATATGCGAGCCGCAAAGCGATCGTCGAAACGGCCCTAACGGCCGCTCGCGAAGATCGACGCTAATTCGTGAGGTGGAACCACCTCGAGCTGTGCGTAGGTACAGTCGCTTGGATTCTTGTCCGTCCTCCATCTTCGAAAGTGCGACATGTGACGGAACCGCGCGCCTTGCATGTGTTCGTACGTTACTTCCGCCACCAGCTCAGGTCGCACCGGTTCCCAGGAAAGATCCTTGCCTTGTTGACTCCAGCGGCTCATTCCGCCTGGCATGCGTTGTCCCGCTTCGCCATTGCCGGCCCAATGCCGCCAGGGATGATCGGCGAGCGCGTTGTCGCGATAAGGCGCCAGGTAATTCACCAGATCCCGCCGCATCTCCTGCGCGAAGCTGGCGCAAACACCGACATGCTGTAGCGCGCCGTCTTCGTCGAATAGACCGAGCAGCAGCGAACCTACTGCTGTTTTTTCACTTTTCTTGTACCAGCGAAATCCCGCCACCACGCAATCGCAGTCACGTTCATGCTTGACCTTGAACATAACCCGCTTGTCCGATTCATAGGGCCCGGCCGCCAGCTTGGCCATCACGCCATCCAGACCAGCCCCTTCAAAGCGGCGAAACCAATCGGCCGCAACGCGCCGATCCTCGGTGGCCGGAGTCAGATGAAGCGGCGGTGCAGCCGATCGAAGCATCCACGTCAGCTTTTCGCGACGTTTGTGAAAAGGCTCGGGTCTCAAGTCCGCACCATCCTCGCAAAGCACGTCGAAAAAGACCACGGAAGCCGGAGTCTGCTCGGAGAGCAGCTTCACTCGCGACGCCGCTGGATGAAGCCGAAGCTGCAGCGCGTCGAAATCGAGCGCTCCGCGCCTGGCGATTACGATTTCGCCGTCCAGCGCGCAACGCTCAGGCAATTGGGCGCGCAACGGAGCGATCAGTTCGGGGAAGAAGCGGTTCAGTGGCTTCTCGTCGCGGCTTTGGATGGTGAGTTCGTCCTGATCGCGAAAGATCAGCGCGCGAAACCCATCCCATTTTGGTTCGAAGATCCAGCCCTCGCCTTCCGGCAGTGTGCCGATCCGCTTCGAAAGCATGGGAAGAATGGGGGGATTAACGGGGAGCCGCACTTACTCATACTACAATCCATCACCGCAATGTCGGGAGACAGTTCTAGCTTCTAAGGAACTCATCCGGCCTGCTGGAGGGGGATGAGCTCGAAACCCATTGATTTTGCTTTGGCGCGGAGTTTGATTTCCTGCCGCTTTTGAAACCGGAGTTGGTCGGAGGCGAACTTGG
>JBEKHQ010000705.1:0-2817 GCA_050012195.1 Bryobacteraceae bacterium
CTGGTTGCGGACGTCGACGGCGGCATCATCGGCTCGGCGGGCGGAAGATTCTTCGCTTGGGTGATGGGCGGCGCGCTCCCTTCGGCGATTGCGGCGGACTGGCTAACGGCCGCGTGGGATCAGAATGCCGCCATGTGCTCGAGCGGTCCCGCCGCGGCGGTGGTTGAAGAGGTTGCCGGCGAGTGGCTGAAGCAGATTTTGGGACTGCCCCGGCGATCCAGTTTCGCCTTCGTGACGGGCTGCCAGATGGCGCATGCCACCTGCCTCGCGGCCGCTCGCCACTTCCTGCTGGCGAGGCGCGATTGGAATGTCGAGGAGCAGGGTATGTCGGGCGCGCCGGCGATCCGCATTCTTTCCGGCGATCAACGGCACGCATCTATCGATCGGGCGGTGCGGCTACTGGGCTTCGGAACCGAGAGTATCGAACGCCTTCCGACCGATTCCGATGGGCGGCTTCCGGCCGACGTGCTGGCCGCCGCGCTGGAGAAGAACTCGTCGGCGCCCGCCATCGTGCTGCTTCAAGCGGGCGAGATCAACATCGGCGCGTACGATTGTTTCACCACCCTGATTCCAATTGCGCGGCGACATCAGGCGTGGGTTCACGTGGACGGCGCGTTCGGTTTGTGGGCCGCGGCGAGTCCTCGTTTCCGGCACTGTGTGGAGGGAATCGAACTCGCCGATTCATGGGCCACCGACGGTCACAAATGGCTGAATGTTCCGTTCGATTCCGGCTATGCGTTTATCGCCCACCCCGAAGCGCACCGCGCGTCGATGTCAATTCGCGCCGCGTATCTCAAACACGACCCGACAGTCCGGGATCAGATCGACTGGAATCCCGACTGGTCCCGGCGCGCCCGCGGCTTTTCGACTTATGCCGCTCTCCGCGAGCTGGGGCGAAGCGGGGTGGCGGCGTTGATCGATCGCTGTTCTGATCACGCCCGCGAAATCGTAGCCGGAATCGGGCGACTGCCCGGCGCGGAAGTGTTGTGGGAACCGGTGATCAATCAAGGTCTGGTGCGCTTCCTCGACCGCGCGGGCCGAGACCATGATCGGCGGACCGACGAAGTGATCGCCGCAATCGTTAATACAGGCGAAGCGTTCTTCGGCGGAACGACCTGGCGAGGCATGCGCGCGATGCGTGTCAGCGTTTGTAACTGGCGAACGTCGGAGGAAGACGTTCGGCGCACTATCGATGCCGTTTCAAAGGCGTCCTCGCTCTAATCTCGCATATTCGGCTTTGGCCCCCTGCAAAATGGGGATCTCGGGGTCCGCGTCGTTCCAGATCGTGAAGAAATCCTGATAGGCGGCGCGAGCCTTGGCGGTGTCGCCTGAGAGAACGTACGCACGGCCCAACCCCACGCGCGCGAGCGGACCGAGCGGGGAGTTCACCACGATCCCCGGATGGTCAACCAGCCTCTGAAATTCAGCGGCGGCTTTTTTGCCTAGGCGCAGCTGCAGGTAGGCCTGGCCGCGGAGGTAGGAAGCGAGCATGCCATCGAGCGAGGACGGATCGGCGGCTGCCCACCATTGTCGGTCGTCAGTGATGACGCGCAACTGTTCGATGGCCTCCGCGGCATTTCCACGGCCGAGCGCAATGGCCGCGCGAGCAACTGGAAGAGCGTACCGGAGTGCGTACCAGGCGTGAAATTTACCCGCAAATTTACCCGCGGATTTCTCGGCATCCGGAAGGTCGCCGGCCCGCGCAAAAGCGAAAGCAACTCTGGCCCCATCTCCAGGATCCTGCTGCTGCAAGAAAGCACGCTGCGCATAGGTTCGGGCTTCAGCCTGGTTGCCTAACTCCGCGTTCAGGAACGCCCAGAAGGCGCTAAGGCTGGCGGCGTTCCCGGGGGAACCGCTTCGAAGGTTGGATTCCAGGACGCTCTGAAAGATTTCGCGAGCTTGAGCTAACTTCCCGAAGTACAGGGCGGTCCCCATCTGGGCCCAAAGCCAGTCGGACGCGGCAGGGCTTTGCCGGCTGAGATCCCCAAGCGCGGCCGGCAGGCTGGTCAGTTCCTTGGAATCGCGGCGGACAAATGCGATCCAATAACGAACCATCGAAATGGATGAATCGGTCATTCCCCTTGCGGCTGCTCGGTCGCAGGTTTTCAAGGCCGCATCCGACCGATCAAGAGCGAGTTCGCTAACGGCAAGATTGTAGTAATTCATCCTGAAGTTTGGATCCAGGTCCAGAGCAAGCTGCGCTTGCTGCGCAGCTTCTTCCCATTTGCCCTGCCGCATCGCGTCGTCCGCCAACCACCGTCGCGGTTCCGAGTCGCGTGGATAGGTCGCCGCCCACAGTTCCGCTAGCGAGTCTACCTTCTCGAAATCTCCAAACCTGTACGCGGCGTAGCGAGTCGAAATGTCATATCGTTCCCGCTGGCTCACTCGATCGCGAAGTGCGTAGGCTTTCTCGGCGTTTTCATCCTCGCGGGACCATTGGCCCAGCCATTCATACTCATGGGCGAGTTTCATGTACGCGGACGCGAAGCTCGGGTCCAATTCCGCGGCGCGCTGAAATTGCAGGATGGCATCGTTGTGCTCATAGGCAGCCAGATGCTTCAATCCTAGGGTGTAGGCTTGCAGGGCTTCCAAGGATGATGTCGTAACTTGTTCGATGGGAACGCTAAATTTCTGGATGGATGGGAGCGATTCGCCGAGTTTCTTCCGAATTTTCGCGGCGGACGCGCCGAGGGCGGCCAGAACATGCTCTTTATCGACGGCTTCCGATTGCTGGCTGGCGAGTTCGCTCCCGGTTTGGCAGTTCGCAGCGTTAAGACCAATCACAAAGCGAGCGCCGATGGTGGAAATGGACCCCGT
>JBEKHQ010000706.1:0-2813 GCA_050012195.1 Bryobacteraceae bacterium
CGCAAGGTGCTGGTGCTCGAGAAGCGCGAACTTGTGGGCGGTTGCGCGGTCACCGAGGAGATCTGGCCGGGCTATCGCGTCTCCACCGGCGCGTACCTCACCAGCCTGCTCCAAGAACGCATCATTCGCGAACTGGAGATGGAGCGCTTCGGCTATCGCGTCGACGCGAAAGACCCCGCGTTTTTCTCGCCTTTTCCGGACGGCCGCCATCTCTTCATGTGGCAGGACCGCGCCAAAACCTTGGCCGAGATCGCGAAATTCTCCGCGCACGATGCCGCCGTGTTCCCGAAGTACGAGGATCACCTCGAGCGGCTTTCCGAAGTGGTGGAAAGCCTTCTGCTCACCACGCCTCCCGAATTCCCGCCCCGATCCCCCGGCGACTTCATCGATTACCTGAAGCTGCTGGCCAGATTTCGCGGCCTCAGCGCCAAGGAAATCGTGAGCCTGGTGAAAATCTTCACGCAAAGCGCCACCGATTTTCTGGACGAATGGTTCGAGTCCGACCAGATCAAGGTCACCCTCGCCACCGACGGCGTCATCGGAGCGAACGGCGGCCCGCGCTCGCCTGGAACCGCGTACATCCTGCTGCACCACGTAATGGGAAGCGTAGGAGGCAAACGCGGACTGTGGGGTTTCGTGCGCGGCGGCATGGGCTCGGTCTCGAATGCCATCGCGGAATCGGCTAAGAGCCGCGGCGCGGAGATCAGGATCAACGCGCCGGTGACGCGCGTTCTCATCCGCGACAACCGCGCGCGGGGCGTGGTGCTGGAAAACGGCGACGAGATCGAAGCGCCGGTGATCGCCAGCAATCTCACGCCGCAATCGACCTTCCTGCATCTGGTGGACCCGAGCATGCTGCCGGACGATTTCGCCGACGCGATTCGCAAGTATCGCACCGAAGGCACATCCTGCAAGATCAACGTGGCGCTCTCCGGACTGCCCGACTTCCGCGCACTCCCCGGCGCACCCGGCCCGCAACATCGCGCCACCATGCACATCTGCCCTTCGCTCGACTACATCGAGCGTGCCTGGGACGACGCCAAGTATGGCCGCCCCTCGCAATCGCCGCTGCTCGAGCTGACCATCCCCACCATGTACGACCAGTCGCTCGCGCCGCCCGGCAAGCACGTCCTCGGCATCTTCCTGCAATACGCCCCCTACACGTTGCGCGACACGCATTGGGATGAGTTGCGCGAACCCTTCGCCTATCGCGTGTTCGACCTTATCGAAGAATACGCGCCGGGGTTTCGCTCCCTGATCGTCGAAAAGCAAGTGCTGACGCCGCTCGATCTCGAACATCGCTTCGGACTCACCGGCGGGAACATCTTCCACGGCGAAATGAGCCTGGATCAAATGTTCGTGCTGCGGCCGGCGGCCGGGAGCGCGCGCTATCGGACCCCCATCCGCGGGCTTTATTTATGCGGCTCCGGCACGCATCCGGGAGGCGGCGTGATGGGCGCGCCGGGATACAACGCCGCGCGCGAAATCTTGAAGGATCTATAGCGCGGCCGGACCTTCCAGGCTGCGCCACAAATACCAGCTCGCCACCGAACAATACGGCCGCCAGGACGCCGCCAGCTCCGCCATTTGCTCAGGCAGCGGCAGCTCTTCCAGGCCGTAGGCTTTGCGGATGGCCGATCGAACACCCAGGTCGCCCACCGGCAATATGTCCGGCCGCTGCAGCGCGAAGATCAGAAACATGTGCGCCGTCCACACGCCGATGCCCTTCACCTGGGTCAAATGCTCGATCACCTCGTCATCGGAAAGCTTCGGCAACAGCTCGAACTTCAGTTTTCCGCGCGCCGTTTTCCTCGCCAAATCGCGAATGTAGTTGGTCTTCTGCTTGGACAGGCCCGCGCGGCGCATCTTGTCGGGCTTCAGCTTCAAAATGCCTTCGGGCGTGATCGCTCCTCCGGGCACTAGCGCCGCCAGACGGCCGAAAATCACCGAGGCCACCCTTCCGCTGAGCTGCTGATAGACAATGGATCTGACGAGAGTCTGAAAATCGGGATCGCGGTATTCGATTCGGTAGCCGCCCACGCGTTCGATCACCGAACTGAGCACCGGGTCCGCTTTCTTGAGATGGAGGATCGCTTTGCGCATTGGAACCGGAATTCGACGCCTTGCATCTAACGAAGGTGCATCTATCAATATACTGCCTATGCGACTCATCGGCCTAACCCTGATCACCGCGTTTTCATTCGCCCAGGACGCGCCCACCATCAAGGTGGACGTGGATGTCGTCAACATCTTGTTCAACGTGCGCGACAAGCGCGGCGGCCTGATCGGCAATCTGGAGAAGAACGATTTCACCATCAGCGAGGAAGGCAAGCAGCAGGACATCAAGTATTTCAATCGCGAGACGGATCTGCCGCTAACCATAGGCCTTCTAATCGACGTCAGCGCCAGCCAGGGCAACCTGATCGAGATCGAAAAAGACGCCGCGTCGCAGTTCTTCTCGCAAGTGATCCGGAAGCAGGATCTCGCGTTCCTGATCAGCTTTGGCGAGGACGCGGATCTGCTCCAGGACTACACCAATTCTCCGAAGCTCCTGCGGCAGGGCTTGGACGGCTTGCGCGTAAATTCGGGCGTCGGCGGATTGCAGCCCGGCCCGGTCCCCACCATGTCGCATCCGCGTGGAACGGTTCTCTACGACGCGGTTTATCTCGCGGCGTCCGACCAGCTCAAGGGACAAGTGGGACGCAAGGTCCTGGTTCTGATTACCGACGGCGAAGACGAAGGCAGCCGCTACAACATCAAGCAAGCTATCGAGGCCGCGCAGAGAGCCGACGCGATCGTCTACGGGTTCTACT
>JBEKHQ010000707.1:0-2805 GCA_050012195.1 Bryobacteraceae bacterium
CGATGGCGGTCGGCGTCACTCCGGCGGGAATGGTGACCGGCGCTTGAAAGTTCCCGTGTCCGTCGCCCTTCAGAATCGCCAGCGTACCCGGCGCGGTACCGTTGGTTTGACCCACGACGGCCAGATCGGCATTGCCATCGCCACTGAAATCCCCGCTTACGATGGCGGTCGGATAGACCACGCCGGAAAGAATGTTGACCGGCGTAGCGAAGCCGCTGGCGGTACCCAAAAGGATCGCGACGTTAGCCGAACCCGTGATAACGGCCGGGTCGATAACGGCCGCGTCGGGCTTTCCGTCCCCGTTGAAGTCTGCCGTCGCAATTCCGCCGGCATCCCCCTGAATGGTGACGCTTTGCGGAGCCTGAAAACCTCCCTTTCCGTTGCCGATGAAGAGCGTCAACCCTCCGCCCGCGGACGCTAGAACGCCGGGGTAAGCGCCCCCGAAATTGGCGACCGCCAGGCCGCTTAGCCCCGTGAAACTGCCGTTGGCCTCGCTGTTCGGAAGCGTAAAGTACGTCGGCACGCCCTGGAAAGTACCGTCGCCGTTGTTCAGCAGGATATCGGTATTATTGCTGTTCGGGGCGGGACCGAAAATGCGGGCGTCTCCGCTTGCGTTGATGATGTCCAGACGACCGTCGTTGTTATAGTCGGCGAGCACCAGGGAACTGGGGAGCTGGCTGACGGCATAGGCCTGGCCCGGCTGGAAGGTACCGTCGCCGTTACCAAAAAGCGGCGCGACCACCTGATTCTGAATGTCAGCATAAACCAAGTCGATTTTTCCATCGCCATTCAGATCTCCGGCTGCGAACGCCCAAATCAAAGTGCCACTCGCCACGGCGGGTAACGGCGAGCCGGCGCGGAAGGTTCCATCGCCATTGCCAAGAAGGATACCGGTTGTGCCGCCAACCACGATGTCGGGGTTGCCATCGCCGTTGAAGTCTGCAATCGCAATCGCCTGCCCGGAACCGCCTCCCACCGCGTACGCCTTAGCCACGCCAAAAGTGCCGTCTCCGTTTCCCAGCAGCACCGTCACCTTTTGGTCGAGCGATACCGTCGCGATGTCGAGAAAGCCGTCATGATTCAGATCGAGCACTGCGAAGTTAGTGGCCGGAGTTCCGCTGGCATAGGTCACCGGGCTCCCGAACGTGCCGTCGCCCTTGTTCAGGAGAATCGCGATGCCACCGCCATCGTTCCCGTCATTACCGTCATAGGCTACCGCGAGGTCTGCATTACCGTCGCCGTTAAAATCCGCGAAGAAGACGCTGTTCACAGACTGTCCGACGGGGTAATTCATCATGGCAACGCCGGCGACGCTGGCTGAGGACACGCCCACCGAATTGTTACCAGCGCACGCGATCACCTCCGAACCGTCGCTATCCAACTCCGAAATGGAGCACACCTGTGACTGGAGTCCAGTCCCGGAGGGTCCAGCTGGTGCGTCAACCAGGCTCTTAAGGCCCCCGGAAAACCACTGAGCCGCCTCACTCGTGGGACTCAGAACAGAGTAAGGCGACGTCAGCCCGAACTGGAGACTTATGTACGTGCCGTCGGTCTCCCGGAAGAAGATCGCAGCGCTCGTTGGCGTGGGTTGAATCGAGAGCCCAACCATGAAAGGGATCTCGACCTGGGCCGGTAGCGTTTGGGTGGCCTGTTGAGGAGACTCGTTTCCGCCCTGCCGCGCGCTCCGATGTGACACTCGCAGTTCCACGTCGAATCCATGGCTCTTTGCCTGAACCTGATAGACGTACCTAAGAAACTTGGCGAAGGCGCCGGCAAGAGCTGGCCACAATCCATCCGGTGATGCTGGGAGGGGTGATGGCGCGATTGTCAGGACCGCACAGAGGGCCACGGCACGACGATACTTCATCTCGTAATCCTCCCGACGCCGCTATTGCGCCGCGCAGCCCGCGATTACGTCCGGATACGAGCCATGGTACCACCCTCCACTCGGCGGTCGAACCAGCGTGGTAAAATCGCGGAGCTTTCGCAAAACGATCATGATTATTCCCGAAACCTACACCAGCGCGCTGTTATTGATCATTCTTACGATGCTCTGCTGGGGGTCCTGGGCCAACACCTTCAAACTCGCGGGGAAGTGGCGATTCGAGCTGTTTTACTACGACTATTCGGCTGGCGTGCTATTGGCCGCCATCATCGCCGCCGTCACCTTCGGGTCGATGGGGGACGGTCTGGTATTCGCCGACAATCTTCAATTCGCCGGCAAAAGAAACATGGCCTATGCGCTGGCCGGCGGAGTGGTATTCAACCTTGCCAACATGCTGCTGGTGGCGGCGATATCGGTGGCCGGCCTCGCGGTCGCTTTTCCAGTGGGAATCGGGCTGGCGCTGGTGGTGGGCGTCATTTGGAACTACTTCCTGAATCCGCAAGGCAATCCGACGCTGCTGGCGGCGGGCGTGGCGCTGGTGGTGGGCGCGATCATCGTGGACGCGCTGGCCTACGGGGCGCAGGCTCGCAGCCAGCGTGCCGCATCGGGCCGGAAATCTTCCGGCGCCAAGGGGGTGTCGCTCAGTCTCGCCAGCGGTCTCCTGATGGGTTCGTTCTATCCGCTGGTTGAAATGGGTAAAGGACGGGGCCCGGAGGCCGGCGGATTGGGCGCCTACGCCGTGGCATTCCTGTTTGCTATCGGCGTCTTTGTTTCAACCTTCGTTTTCAATTTATACTTCTTGAATTTCCCCGTCGAAGGCGCGCCGCTATCGATGGTCGCGTATTTCCGCGGGAATCTGAAGCAGCATGCCTTGGGAATTGCGGGCGGACTCATCTGGTGCGTGGGCACGATCTCCAACT
>JBEKHQ010000708.1:0-2795 GCA_050012195.1 Bryobacteraceae bacterium
AAGTCGCGTGGGGTGGGAACCGCAAGGGGCGCGGTGGAATGCGTCGGTCAGTGCGTGGGACGGATACCGATGATAACTCCGGCTGCCATAGCTAAGCCGCCCGCCAGTGTCAACAAGAACCAACCGGTACGGAGCGCGCTGACTGGAAAGAGCCCCTCATGCAGGTTCTTTATCTCATCGATATGCATACGCAACTCGAAGAGAAGGAATTTCTTCGAGGGCGGCAGAACCTTGTTCAACTCGACCACCGTGCGGAAAAATAGCGACCAGCCGACGAACATGCAGACGCCCCCGATCGCCCAAAGATACTTTACGGACGACGGTAGGCTCGGGCCTGGTGTCGCGCGCAGTAGGAAAATCGCCATTTGCTCAATCTTCGCACTCCGCCAAACTCCGTCTCAGGAAACCGGCGCTCTGGCCCCGAGCACGAACTATCGATGCATCGCGAGAATGCCGTGGAAGCTCGGGGCACCCGCAATACGCTTTGCCCTCAACGGTACGCTTCGCGACGATTGCGGACGGCGGTGATCTGGATCATTTTGTCGTCCCTGGGATCGAAGAATATTCGATTATCGCCGCACCGCAGCCGATACCCTGTCAGCGGCGGCTTAAGCCTTTTCAGAACTCCGGCGCGGCTGTCCAGGTAGCGATCCAGACACTGGAGAATCTGCATGGCGGGTTCGCGACCGATGGCGCGAAGGTTTGCGCGGGCCTCGGGTGACCAGATGATCTCGATTCGTTGCGGCGCGACCTCATCGGCCATTTGAATCGTTTACTTCGTTCGGCCGAACTCGCGGATAATCTCTTCATGCGGAATTCCTTCGCCCCGAGCGAGCGAAGCGCGGGCGCGATCCAACGCTGCCGCCGTCTCGGCTGTGATCTCTTCCTCTTCAACGGGAGCGAGTGCTAGCGAGTGCGAAAGCGAGGCATCGTCGGGGCCAACCATAACTTCGAGCAGGCTCCGAACTGCGGTTAGCTTTTCGACGGGCAGCAGATCGAGCAGCGCGTGGGCCTTCCGCCGTTCTTGGTCGAGATTCTGTTCCATCGGCTTCTCTTTCGGTTCGAGCCTATACTTCAAGTGTAGAGGATAGTCGCGCCGCGAGACTTACGGGCTTCCTTCGCACTCCGCCAGCTTCCGCCGCAAGAACCGGCGCTCCGGCTCCGAGCACGGGCGCTCCAACGCATCGCGGAAATGCCGGGCCGCTTCTGACCGGCGGCCTAGCTCCAGCAGTAAATGCCCGCGAACCGCTAGAAACAAATAGTAGTCGCTCAACTTGGGATCGCGCTCCAATCCTTCGATTGCCGCGAGCCCCTCAGCCGGACCATGCACCTTCGCCACCGCCACCGCGCGATTGAGCGCCACTACCGCCGAGCCGTTCAAGGCCAGCAGTTGATCGTAGAGAGCCAGGATCAAGGGCCAATCGGTGGACGCGGAAACCGACGCGCGCGCGTGAGTGGCCGCGATGGCCGCCTGCACGTGATATTCGGACACATCCTCACCCTGCATGGACCGATCAAAATACTGGAATCCCAGGGCTATCAGGTGTTGATCCCAACGCCCGCGGTCCTGCGAATCGAGCAGCACCAGATTCCCGGCTTCGTCCACGCGAGCCGCTAGACGCGCGGTCTGCAGCGCCATGAGCGCGACCAGGGCATCCACGCGCGGCGACGTGAGCGACGATCTCGCAATCAACTGGCCCAGTCGTAGAGCTTCGAAGCAAAGATCCCGACGGATCAGGTCCTCGCCTTCGTGCGCGGCGTAGCCTTCGTTGAAGATGAAATAGATCACCTCCAATACCGCGTCCAGCCGCTCACGGAGATCCTGCGCGCTAGGCATCTCGAGCGTCAGGCCGGTCTCGCGGATCTGCCGCTTGGCCCGAACCAGCCGCTGCGCGATGGTGGATTCCTCGGAAAGAAACGCGCGCGCGATTTCCCGCACGCTGAATCCGCCTACCGTCTTCAGGCTCAGCGCGACGCTGGCGTCGCGCGAAAGCTCGGGATGACAACACATGCAGATCATGCGCAGCTCGTCATCCCGAAGCTGCTCCTCGATGTCGGGATCGTCCGGCGACGACGCGGCCGATTCCACCAGGTCTAGCTCGATCCTCTTCTCATCAAGAATCCGGTTGCGGCGCACCGCGTCGATAGCCGCGTTGTGCGCCACTCGAAACAGCCACGCCTCGGCGTTCTCCGGTACGCCTTGATAAGGCCACGTCTGCAATGCCCGCAGCATGGACTCCTGCACGGATTCTTCGGCGAGTTCGAGATGCCCGGCTCCCAACAGCCGGGTGAAGTGCGCCACCATTCGTCCGGCTTGACGCCGGAAAAGATGCTCCAGCAGCGCACCCGGTTCCCTCATCCGAACTTACGTTCCCCAGACGTGCCGTATTTCGATGGTGCCGCCGTACTCCAGCGTCGGGTGATCCAGTGTCAGCTTAACGGCCTCATCGTAACTGGCGGCTTCGATGGTGTAATAGCCGCCGAGCACTTCCTTGGTTTCGCTATATGGCCCGTCGGTGGCGCGCTTCTGTCCCGGCTTCAGCACCTTGCCCGGCTCGTCGGCCAGCCGCTTGCCGTCCCTGGTGAACGGCTTCTGAGACCAGGCGGCGAATTTCTCGGTCGCCTTCTGCATTTCCTCCGGGCTCATGTTAATCCAAGCCGTAGGGTCGCTGTGCAGCAAGAGCATGTATTGGGGCATCGTTTTCTCCTATCTTACGCGAGTGTACAGCGCTTTCTCGGTGGACTTCGGTTTTCCGTTTTCGAAAAACTGCCACTCGGTTTCGAAGTGGTTATTG
>JBEKHQ010000709.1:0-2794 GCA_050012195.1 Bryobacteraceae bacterium
TCCACTGTTATCGATATGCTGGGGCTGCTTACGCTGGACTTCCGCAAATTGTCGGCTTGGGAAGCTCAGCCCGCTCTCTTCGATGGAGCCGCTCTTCAAAGGATCAGGGATTCGGGCATCACTATCTTTCATCCCGCCGTCGGCTTTACCGAGGGCGACGTTTACGCAAGCTCGCTCAGCGACATCACCGGATGGAACGCTTTCCTCGCCGCGCATAAGCAAGACTTTCTGCGCGTGGACTTGGCGGCCGATCTTGAACGGGCCAAAACCACCGGACGGATCGGCATCATTCTTGGGCAGCAGAACTCGCAGCATTTCCGCACGGTGGCCGACGTGGATTGCTTTTACAGCCTCGGACAGCGCGTTTCGCAACTCACCTACTTTCAGAACCGGATCGGCGGCGGTTCCGCGGGCGCGCCCGACCAGGGGCTGACGCAGTTCGGCGCGGAAATCGTCGAAAGAATGAACGAGCTCGGCATGGCGATCGACATTTCGCACTGCGGCGACCGCACCACTCTGGATGCGATAGAGGCTTCGAAAAAGCCCGTGCTCATTACGCATTCCAATTGCCGCGCGTTGGTTCCCAGTAGCCACCGCTGCAAGACCGATGAAGCGATTGCCAAGGTGGCAGCCAAGGGCGGAGTGATCGGCGTGACCATGGTCCGCTATTTCGTGCGCGCGGGCGCCACCGCCACCATCGAGGATGTGCTGGATCATATCGATCATGTGGTCAAACTGGCTGGCGTCGAACATGTGGGCCTGGGCAGCGACGTGGATCTGGATGGCCGCGATATCCGCGTTCGACCGAAAAAGAAGAACGATCTGGATGGCATCGACTATTCCCGGAAGGTCTTCGACCTGACCGAAGGTCTGTTGCGCCGGAACTACTCGCGGTCAAACATCGAGCTGATCCTGGGCGGAAATTTCCAACGCGCGCTGTCGGAAATCTGGACAGGTTAGACGGGCCTTACTGCTGTTGCTGCTGCTCGGCGGCGATGCGGTCGGCTTCGGCGTGCTCGCTCTCGATAATGGTGGACCAATCCTCGGATTCGAGCTCGGTCTCGGGCGGCGGCGGCTTGTCGGAGGGCGCCACACGAACGGCCACCGTCAGTTCGCTCGAAGCGTCGCCTTTGAAGACGCCACGCGTCGGCGGGACATCCGCATAGTCGCGGCCCACCGCGGTACGCACGTGAGTTTCGTCCGCCAGGATGTTATTAGTGGGATCGAAACCGATCCAACCCAAAGGCGGGAGATACGCTTCCACCCAGGCATGCGTGGCGCCTTCGGTGGAGCGCGTCTTGCCTCCGGCTTTGTGAAACAAATAGCCGCTGATGTACCGGCACGGAATCTGCATGCGCCGAACCAAGGCGATCATGATATGCGTAAAGTCTTGGCAAACGCCTTGCCGGTTCGCTAGAGCGTCGTCCACGGGAGAATCCACGCGGGTGCTCTTCGGCACGTACGCGATGGCGCCATTCACCGCGGCATTAACCTCGATCAGCAGCTCCAGCGGGTCACGGCGCACAGCTCCCTCGCGATCGGGCAGATTGAGCTCGCGGGCGAAGGCCTCGATGGATTCGGTCCATTGGGCGAACTGACTGGGCGCCAGCGCCTCCCAAAAATCGCCGGAGGCCAATTGTTCGCCCAGATCGCCCCAGGTGTGCGGGCCCAGTCCCGAGGGCCATTCGGCGCGGGGCGCGACATCCACCATGGCTTCGGCGATGATGGTCAATTGCCGGTGAGCGCTCGGCACGTCGAAATGGTGCACAACGTTTCCCCGGTGATCGCGATAGGATTGCACGCGCGTCCGCGGTGTCACGCTGAGATCGAAATTCAAGCAGCGCTGCAGCCCCTCCGAGCGCGGGTGCATGCGCAGTTCCATGATGCTTTCGCTGACCGGCGCGGAGTAGCGGAATTTCGTGAAATGGCGAATGGAGTAGAACATTAGACGGCGAACGCAGCCTCGACGGGATAGGAAATGTACACCTGATAAAGTCCGTTATGGATCTGCCCGCACAAGCGCCGGATGGTGGCGGAAAACTCGTGCAGGTCGCCGGTAATTTCCTCGAGCGGCGTATAGCTTAAGGCGGCGGTGAGGCGTCCGGCCAGTTTGCCGAGCCGGTCCGATTTCCGCGCGGTCCCTTGTTGGACGGCCTCCAGCGCGCGCTCCAGCCGGTCCGCTCCGAATCGCACCGAATGGGGGAACTCGGCGTTCAGCAACAGAAACTCGGCCACCCGCTCGGGACGCAGTTCGGCCGTATAAACCTTGCAGTAAGCCTCGAAGGCGGTGCAGCTTCTGAGCAAGCCGATCCACTCAATATGCTCGGACGCGTTCATCGGTTCGGCGCCCGATTTGAAAAACTCCGCGAAGTGCGCGTCGATAAGCCGGGCGATCTGCAGCACGCGTTCGATGAAGCGGCCGGCTTGGATGAATTGCCAGCCTTCGCCATGCAGCATGGTGGAATCGGTAATCCCCGTGAACAAGTGGGCGCTTTGCGTTACGGCGACCACTAAATCGAACGGCTGGCTGCGAAAAAGCTCGGCGGTGCCGATGCGCCTGGATTCATGAAACAGCCGGTTGATTTCTTCCCAAACTTCGGAACTGATTTGTTCGCGCACTTGCCGGGCATTCTCGCGCGCGGCGGCGATGGAGCCGACAATCTGACTCAGCGCGTGCTGCTGGGTAACGTCGAAGGGATCGTCCCCTTCGAGCGGCTCCTTCGATCCTAAGCTAGCCCACACGCGCGGCCAGCGGCGGTCGGCCGGTTGCAGATCGTGCTCCAGCATGAGATTG
>JBEKHQ010000710.1:0-2793 GCA_050012195.1 Bryobacteraceae bacterium
CTGCTGTTTGTTTCGCAGTTCCTCGGCCAGCAGACCAATCCGTTCCAGGGCAGCGTTCCCTCCGGCGCCGCGTCGTCAACGTCGCTGCCGCTGACCCTGGATGACGCCATCCAGCGGGGTCTGAAATTCAACCTCGGTCTGCTTCAAAGCGACACCGCGAGCCAGACCGCGCGGGCCGAACGCATACTTGCGTTGTCCGTGTTGCTCCCGCAAGTGACCGGAACACTGGCCGAGACCGACGAGCAGCTCAATTTGAAGACCCTGGGCATAAACATTCCGCCCAATCCGTACGTTAAGATCCCGACCATTGCGGGTCCGTTTTCGTATACGGCCGCCCAAGCGAATTTCTCGGCGAAGATTCTGGATTGGAGAGCGCACCGGACCTTCAAATCGGCTAAGGCGAGTGAGGAGGCGGCGAGACTCTCCGTTCAGGACGCGCGCGATCTGGTGGCGCAAGCGGTGGCGGGCGCATACCTGCAGGTGATCGCGGACGGTTCTCGCTTGGAATCGATCAGCGCGCAAGTGGCCACCGACCAGGCGCTGTTCAAAAAGGCGTCCGATCAACACGACGCGGGAGTGGCGGCGGGTATTGATGTACTGCGAGCCGAGGTGCAGCTCAAAACGGAACAGCAGCAGCTATTGGCGCAACGGAATCTGCTGGAGAAGGACAAATTGGCCTTGGGGCGGGTTATCGGATTCGCGCCCGGGCAGGCGTTCAGCATCGCGGACACGACGCCGTTTGCGCCGCTCAGCGGAATCACGCAGGATGAGGCCATACAGCTTGCCTTGGCGCAACGGCCCGATTACCAAAGCGCGAAGAAACAGGTGCAGGCCGCGCAGGAGGCGCTGGGAGCCGCGCGCGCCGAATGGTATCCGACGGCCGACCTGACCGGTTTTTACGGCGACACCGGTCCTACGCTCGCGAGTTCGCATGGCGTCTTCACTATAACCGGCGCGTTGAACTTTAATATCTATAATGGCGGCCGGATTCGCGGCGATATCGAGAAGGCTCGCGCGGCGCTGAAGCAGCGCTCCGACGACCTGGCGGATCTGGGAGCGCAAGTGGAGGTGCAGGTCCGGAGCGCATTTCTCGACCTGCAATCGGCGGCCGATCAGGTCGCGGTCGCGCGGGATAATCTGAACCTCTCCAACCAGACGCTCGATCAGGCGCGCGATCGGTTCACTGCCGGCGTTACCGACACGATTGAGGTGGTGCAGGCGCAAGGAACGGTCGCGGCCGCCAACGATAACCTGATCGGAGCGTTGTACGCTCATAATCTGGCCAAGGTCTCGCTGGCGCGCGCGCTGGGCCTGGCCGACCAGCAAATCAAGAAATTCATCGAGGTGAAGTGAAATGGCGGACACAATAGTCGAACAGAAATCGACCGAAGCTTCGCCTCCGCCGCTGAGAAGAAAGCCGAGACGGCGTGGGGCGCGCATCTTGACGGCGATTGTGCTGGTGATCATACTGGCCATCGGCGGCTACCTGCTCTGGAAGTACTTAAGCTCGTATGAATCCACCGACGACGCGCAGATCGATGGGCACGTCAATGCGATCAGCGCTCGCATATCCGGTCACTTGAGCGAAGTTCCTGTCGAGGATGCGCAAATCGTGAAAGCCGGGGATGTGCTGGTGAAAATCGACCCGCGCGACTATGAAGTCGCCGTGTCCCAGGCCCAGGCGAATCTAGCCGACGCGGAAGCGTCTCTGCAGAGCGCGCGTACGGACCTTCCGATTGTTTCCACCAATACGGAGAGCGCGCTTCAGACCGCCAGGTCCTCGCGCGCGGACGCCAGCGCCGGCCTGCTCGGCGCGGAGCGGCAGTTTGAAGCGGCCGAAGCCCGGCTGCAGACCGCTCAAGCGCAGGTGAACGAGGCGCAGGCCAATTACAAGAAAGCGGCGGACGATGCGGCGCGCTATAAGCAGCTGGTTGACAAGGACGAGATCTCGCGGCAAACCTACGATCAAGCCGAGCAGACGGCTTTGGCGGCGAAAGCCACCGTGGCGGCCCAGAACGCCGCGGTTCTCGAAGCGCGCCACAATGCCGGCGCCGCCGAAGCCGCCATGCAGCAGGCGCAGACCAAGCTCCCCCAGGCCGACGCTTCCATCCAATCCGCGCTGACCCGGCCGCAGCTTGTCTCGCAAAGCCAGTCGCGGCTGAAATCCGCCGCCGCGAAGGTTGCCGAACTGCAAGCTCAACTCGATCAAGCGAAGCTGAACTTAAGCTATACGATTATTGTTGCGCCCGTGAGCGGCGTGGTCGGGAAAAAGACCGCCGAGATTGGCCAGAATGTATCGCCGGGCGAGCAACTCATGGCGGTGGTGCCGCTCGACGACATTTGGGTGACAGCGAACTTCAAGGAAACCCAACTCAGGAAAATGCAGCCCGGCCAAAAAGTAAAGTTCAGCGTGGACGCTTACGATCATGAATACTCGGGACACGTCACGGGCATCGGAGGCGCCAGCGGATCGCGCTATAGTCTGCTCCCGCCGGAGAACGCGACGGGAAACTACGTGAAGGTGGTGCAACGCATTCCGGTGCGGATCGATCTGGATCCGAACGAAAATAAGGACCACCGCCTTCGCCCGGGAATGTCGGTGGATCCGAAGGTGTACACGAAGCCATAGCGCGGTATGCCTGAAAACACTGAAGCGCCTTCGCCCGCTCCCGCCCCGCCCGCGGCGCCTTGGACTCCCAAATTCAATCCCTGGCTGGTTGCCGTGGTGGTGGCGATGGCGGCCTTCATGGAGGTGCTGGACACCAGCATCGCCAATGTCGCGCTGCCGCACAT
>JBEKHQ010000711.1:0-2792 GCA_050012195.1 Bryobacteraceae bacterium
GTGTTGGGGTCGGTCATTTCTTCTTAGCGATTGTCATTGTCCGCTCTCAATCCCCAAATTAATCTGCACCCACTCGTTGTCCTGTTGCAGGATTCCGTAATCCTTGCGCAGGGGATGTCCCTTCCAACCGTCGGGCAGAAGAATTCGTTTCAGATCAGGATGGCCGTCGAACTTGATGCCGAACATGTCGAAGACTTCGCGCTCCAGCCAGTTGGCGGTCGCCCAGATGGGCACGGAACTGGCGAGGGTTTCGCCGTCGGCGATGCGCGTGGTCACGCGAATGCGTTCATTGCGCGGGAACGAATACAGAATCCAAATGACGTCGAACTGTTTCTCGCGCTTGGGATAGTGCACGGCGGTGATGTCCACGCAGTAATCGAACTCTTCTTCGTTGCGCAGAACCTGCAGAATTTCCGGAATCAAAGAGCGATCGACCACCATATAGTTCTGGCCGAGATAAGTCAGGGGCTCGACGCCCGATCCGTACTCGCGCTTGAACTTCGCGATCATGGGCGAATCCCATGGAGTAGGCACGGGAGCGGCGGGCTTGGGCGGAGCGGCGGCGGGTTTGGCGGCGGCCGGGGCTGCGGGCGCAGGTTTCGCTGGAGTTGCCGGAGCGGGAGTTGCGGAAGCGGCGGGCCTATCGGCGGAGGGTTTTGTTTCTGCTGGAACAGAGGGCGGAACCGAGGATGAACCGGAGGGGATAGCCTTCACCCCGCCCGGGGTTGAGGGCTGATCCGCCGCCGGTTTCGGTTCGCCTTCCGGCGGCGGCGAACTGGGGGATTTGATTTCGTCCGGCATAGTTCGCGAACGCGCAGACCTCGGCACCGTCTGCGTTCGAAAAGAACGATAACTTTTATCAGCTTGAGAGCATGAAGTCAACGGAGGGAAATGTTCGGTCGAGGCTGAATTCTAGGCTGAAACAAATACACGTCGCCCACCACTGTCATACCGCAGGAGCGCGAAGCGCTCCGCAGGGACCTTACGAAGCCCAGACATCATTTTGCGCCGATGCGAGGAACGCCTGACTGCATGAAACCGAGTCGCCCTCGTTTACGGCGCCAACGGCGCCAGCCGACGTAAGGTCCTTCGCCCGGCTGTCGCCGCGCTCAGGATGACAGAGGGAGGGGCGACGATGAGTCCAAGATAATTCTTAGGCGCGGGCTTGCGCCTGATACTGCTCGATCAAGTCGCGGATGCGTTGCGCGTCGGCTTTGCGATGGCCGTGGCTGGTGATGGGATCGGTGCCGCCGGTGGATTCAATGACGATTTCAGACCAGAAGACGCCGGTTGAGATGTGCACGGACGCGATCTTCGACATGGAAATGCTTTCTTCGTTCGAGCCGAACAGCCGGGACTTCACGCGGGTCACGCGCTGCGGGCTGATGACCAGGCGAGTGGGGAAGAAAAAGTTGCCTTGTGTCCAGCGAGACGCGGCGAAGGTTTCGGCGGGAGAAGAATCCATCGCGCCATTGAGTGATTGAGCCATTGAGTGATTGATTTATTGAATGATCGAGCCATCGAGCAATTGAGTCATGCAATCAAGATGGGGTTCAATGACTGAACGATTCAATCACTCAATGACTAAATTCCTAAACCCATTCGAGCGCGCCTTTTTGCCAAACCCAGAGATAGCCGACGATGAGGATTGCGAGGAAGACCAGCATCTCGAGCAATCCGAACAGGCCGAAGGCCTTGAACCGGACGGCCCAGGGGAAGAGAAAAATTGTTTCCACATCGAATACGACGAACAAAATGGCGATGATGTAATAGCGCACCGTGTAGCGTCCGCGCGCGCTGTCGATGGGGTCAATGCCGCACTCGTACGGCATCAGCTTGGTTTTGCTGGGATTCGAGGGCCGCACCAGCTTGGCCAGCAGCAACGTGATCGGCAGCAGAGTGCCTACGATGGCGATGAAAATAAAGATGGGAACGTAGTTTTGCGGCATAAAAGTCTAGTGCGCGGAACACGCACATAGTAGCGCCGATGGAGCCGTGGTTCAAGAGTCGAAAGAGTTTTTGAATACGGACCGCGCGGAGGCGCAGAAGAAAGGCCAAGCCTCAAATGGCCCACGAGGGCGATAGTGCTAGTGCAAGTCGGGTTCGGCTGTCATACTCGGGTCTTCCGACGGAGGTACGCGCTTGGATGACGATTCCGACACAGCTCTCACCCCGGAAAATCTAAATGACCCCGCGCCCAACAATGGATCGGATCCGTTAAACCCGGCGCTACCAGTGCAGCCTAAGCCCTGGAGCCGGATCGATCGCATCCGGTTGCTGATCTGGGTTGGAATCAGCTTCGGTGTTCCGTTCGCGCTTGTGTACGGCTTGCATCTCTCAGCTGGGAACACCTCCGTCCTCACCGTGCACAACGAATTGCCGATCAAAGCCGTCATGGTATTTTTTGTCTCTCTGGCAACTTGGGTCGTGTCCCGCATCGAGAAGCGGGGCCTGGGCGATTACGGGATTCCTCTCCGGCAGGCCTTCGGAGCAAGATTTTGGGAAGGATCGGCGTGGGGCTTCGCCATGCTTTCGGCGATTTTGCTGGTCTTGCGGATTTCGGGCCACTTCCAGATCGACTCGGTGGCGCTCGCCGGAGGTGCCGTGATTCGATGGGCGCTCGCCTGGGGCGCAACATTTCTTGCCGTGTCGTTGAACGAAGAACTTGCTTTTCGCGGCTACTGGCTCTTCTCTATGTCCCGCCGTATGCGTTTCTGGCCGGCCGCCCTCTTCCTCTCAGCTGTATTCGCGGTCGCTCATCTCGGCAATCACGGCGAAACCGTGATAGGCAT
>JBEKHQ010000712.1:0-2783 GCA_050012195.1 Bryobacteraceae bacterium
TTTCGACCCGGAACGCTTCACCAAAGCGAGTGAGAAACTTCACACGCCCTTCACCCATCTGCCCTTCGGAGCCGGGCCGCGGGGCTGTATCGGCGGTAACTACGCCATGCTGCAGATCCTCATGATTTTGAGCGTTCTGCTCAGAAAATACGATCTCCAGCTGGTTCCGGGCCAGACCATCGAAGCGCGCCCGATGGTCATCCTGCGGCCGAAGCACGGAATCCGCATCACCTTCACCGAGGCAATCGCACGCGACGTCGAAATTAGCGCACTACCACGGGCCTTTCCTGGCGCAAGTAATAGCTAAACTCATAAGGCAGGAGACCACCAGCATGATTGTGAACTCGCCACGACTGACACGACGGATTTCCGTACTGACATTGCTCGCGTGTCTGGCGATTTCGCTGGTATGCGTAGCTTATCCGCTGTATGTGATCCGGCCCTTTCGTGCGCAAGGCGCTCATGAATTGGCAGTGGCGCTGATAGTGGCTCGCGTTCGGGTAGGGGTGACCTTTATTTCTGCTTTGATCGCGGTGACTGCCCTGGTGCTGTACTGGCGGGAGCAGGCTCAATGGCGGCGTCGTATTCTGCCCGCGCTGGGCGCACTCCTCGCGTGTGTTCTCGCGTTCTTGGCGCGCGTCAACATCTATGAGCTGATGTTCCACCCGATCGATGCAGCCTCGTTCTCATCCGCGTCGCGCGTAAAACTGGACGCGGACGAGAAAGTGATCGCGGTCAGGATCGGCGGCGAGGCTCGGGCCTACCCGGTTCGGATCATGTCGTACCATCACCTAATCAATGATGTGGTGGATCAACTCGCCATAGTGGCCACGTATTGAACGCTTTGTCACACCGGTCTGGTGTGGACCAGAGATGTAGCCGGCCTGAGGCTGACGTTTCATCTGGCCGGCATCAATAATCAGAACTTCCTCATGCGCGATGAGGAGACCGGGACCTATTGGCAACAAATTAGCGGGCTGGGTCTATCCGGTCCTCTCAAGGGGCGCCAACTGACGCTGGTGCCTTCCGACGAACTCAACTTTGCTACGTGGAAGGCGGAACAACCCCAGGGCGCCGTGCTCAACGATATGTCGAAGTACGTTTCCGAATACGCTCCGAAGAACTGGGATGTACGCATGAAGCGATCCCCGACGGTGATCAATTTCCCGGAGCACGGCCTGGAGGGACGCGACCTCATGCTCGGTATTCAGGCGTTCGGCGCCAGCCGTGCGTTCCTGTACGAACAGGTCATCGCGGAAAAAGTTGTGAAGGACCACGTTGGATCGGAACCGGTGTTGCTGGTGGTGGGGCCGGACAACGAGTCGGTGCGCGCATTTCGCGACGGAATTCGAGGCGTGGCTGGAGTGCCTGACTTTTATCGGATCGCAGCGAATGCCAATGTCGGTCTACTCATGGATGGGATTACGGGAAGTGAGTGGAACTTCGCGGGCTGCGCGGTTTCGGGCAAGCAAAAAGGCGTGTGCCTGGAGCGAATCCCGATGCTCAAGGACTACTGGTTCGACTGGCGCAATTACCACCCGGCGACGACGGTTTACGCGAGGAAATAAGCCCGAAAAATCAGCTCCGCATTCGTTCGTAGCGCAATCCGACCGATCCATCCGAGTATCCCTTGCATTCTGTCAGCCTGAAGTTGCGCTGCGGGAACTTGCCCGGAAAGCCGGGGATGCCATCGCCTAACAGTACGGGACTAACGCCGATAAAGAGTTCATCCACCAAATCCTCTTGCAGGAAACTCCGGCACAATTCGCCCCCACCGCCTAAGTAGATGTCTTTTCCCGGGCGGCGTTTTAGCTTTCTCACGAAGGTTGTCAGAGATCCGCTCACCACTTCGAATCCCGCGCGTTTGCCCGGCTTCCATCGCCGCGAGATTACGTAGTTGGTCATGCCCGGCGTGTCGGGCATCTCGCCGCTCTTGCGCAATTTCCCCATGGCCGCCGCGGTCTTGCGGCCCATGATGGTGGTGTCGATTTTGGCGAAGAAGTCCGCCATCAGCGCTTCACCTTCTTTGTCCATGACCAGATAATCCATAGCGCCGTCCCGTCGCGCAATATAGCCGTCGAGGCTAATTCCGAATCCTAGGATGACTTTTCGTGGCATGCCGAGATTGTAAATTGGCGTTCACTCACCGTCAATCTCTTCGTCGCGGTAAAGCGTCAGGAGGACTCTGTCCAAGTGGGCTCCTGCCCGCGCGCGCGTCCTTCGGTTAAGCTGGCTGTAGCAGATGACTATGCCATTGCGAAATTACGTTTCTCTGGGCCGTTCCGGCGTGCGCGTGAGCCCGCTTTGCCTCGGGGCGATGACCTTCGGTGAAGACTGGGGCTGGGGCTCCGGCGTCGAAGAGTCGAAGCAGATTCTGGATCGCTACATCGACCTGGGCGGTAACTTTATCGACACCGCAAACGGGTACACGAAAGGCCATTCTGAAGCGATTATCGGCGAGCATATCGGACGCCATTCCTCGCGGCGCGACCGGCTTGTGATTGCCACCAAGTTCCTGACCAACATGTACCGGGGCGATCCGAATGGCGGAGGAGCGGGGCGCAAATCCCTGGTTTCGGCCTGCGAACACTCGCTTCGGCGCCTTCAAACCGACTACATCGATCTCTACTGGATGCACTTCTGGGACTCCTTCACGCCGATCGAAGAAACCATGCGAGCGCTGGACGATCTAGTGGCCGAGGGCAAGGTCCGGTACATCGGCTTCTCCGATACGCCCGCGTGGAAGGTGGCGCAAGCGCAGACCACGGCCGTGCTGAAAGGCT
>JBEKHQ010000713.1:0-2781 GCA_050012195.1 Bryobacteraceae bacterium
TGGTCGGGGCGCGGCATCCCGCCCCACGCGTCCCAGCGGAGCATTTCCATCCTATTGAGAGTGGCGACGTCATGGATCAGGTTCCCCGCGATAAACCAGAGCCCTCTGAGATTGCCGTTGCTTATGCCAAATTTGTTGGGATCGGCCTCGCGGGCGCGGCACTCGTTCCACGCATCGGCTGCGACCAGGAAGCGGTCGCGCGGTACGTCGAGCACGTCGTGACCGATCCCCAGACGCTTCCGCCACACCTCATCGAATTGCGGATCGACGAGCACCCAGCGCTCCTCTGCTGCATTCCAGTATTCGCACACGACGTGGTCTTCGAAGAAACCGGGGTTGAAATAGGTCCCGAAGCCGCAACGGCCGCGCGCAGGAATGCGTTTCGCGCGCAACATAGCCAGGAGCAACACCATGAAGTGCCGGCAGACGCCCACCAGTCGCCGCTCTGGCGGTCTGGAAATCGTGAGTGGGCCATCATCCAACGCTAGAATGCGGTCCAGCATCTCCTCAACCGGGCGAATATGCGATTCGCTCCTGCGCTCGTCGGTAATCGTCGCGCCATAAAACGAAGGCGCGACGAACTCATGAATCGCGAGGCCCTGGACAACCCCCACAAGGGTTTCGAGATCGTTCGGCAATCGCTCCAGCAGATCCGCGTGCTTGCCGGCCGAGGTCATCGGTCCGGCATGCGAGTAGAAGTCGAGAATTTGTTTTCGTTTCGTCATAATTTTGCTCGTTTATGAAGCGCTCCTTCCGTTGCGCCCTGATGCCTGCACATTTCTAATGTTGCCCCTGTTGAGCGCGGTTCACTTGATCGAAATTGCGCAAGATTCTCAAGCGCGACGCCTGGGTGACCAGTTTCTATCGTTAAGGAACCACCGGGGGAAACGTGATATTCTCCGGGAAAGGAATCAGCCCATGGAGCCAACCAGACCTAGACTGCCGAGCGAGGCAATAGAACTATATAACCTCTATATTCATGGCGAGATCAGTCGCCGCGACTTTATGGACGGCGTGCAGCGATTTGCGATCGGCGGTCTGGCGGTGGCCACGATCATTGAGGCGTTGATGCCGAACTACGCCCTGGGGCAGCAGGTCTCGAGGACCGATGAACGGATCAAGGCCACATACGAGACCATCCCATCGCCCCAAGGGAACGGAAGCATCAAAGGATATCTCGTTCGGCCTGTCAGCGCCGATACGCGCGCCGCGACGCCGTCAAAACTGCCCGGTATCCTTGTCGTTCACGAAAATCGAGGCCTGAATCCTCATATCGAGGACATCGCGAGGCGGCTCGCCCTGGCCAACTTCATGGCGTTTGCGCCCGACGGACTCACCTCTCTCGGCGGATTTCCCGGCGACGACTACAAAGGCGGCCAGCTCTTCAGCAAGATCGACGGCAAAAAGATGGCCGAAGATTTCGTGGCCGCCGCGATGTGGCTGAAAGCGCGCGCCGACTGCACGGGCAAGATCGGCGCCACTGGTTTCTGCTACGGGGGCGGCATCTCCAATACCCTGGCCGTCCGGCTGGGAGCCGATATTGCGGCTGCGGCGCCGTTCTACGGCTCCGTTCCCGCCGCCGAGGGCATTCCGAACATCAAGGCGGCGATTCTGGTCCATCACGGGGAACTCGATACGCGGCTGGCGGCGACGTGGCCGGCCTACGACGCCGCCCTGAAGTCGGCCAATGTTACGCACGAAGGCTATATCTACCCTGGCGCGGTTCACGGCTTCAATTGTGATGCGACGCCGGAGCGCTACAACAAAGCTGCCGCGGACCTGGCGTGGCAGCGCACCATCGACTGGTTCAACAAATACGTGCGCGCCTGACGGTGACGGCGTCTCCGCAGATATTCGCTTCGTCCGAACAATCACTTACCTGATCCACCGGCGCCGCCTCAGGGTGCCGAGGCGTAATCTTGTTTTGATGGACCCAGCGAGCAAAGCTAGCCGATTTCACGCTACGCGAAATCGTAAAAACGAACCCAACGCGCTGCGGCGCTGCGTTACGCTGGAAATAATGTTGGCGCGCCTGCCGCTCTTTCTTCTGGCCGGCCTCCCCGCGTTCGCCCAGACGCCGTGTGAGGGAACGCCCGCTTACACGCCTTGTGAGTTCGTCTTTGAATTATCCGCCGCGGAACTGGCCGCTCATCCGAATCCTTACGCCTCAGTCCAACTTCAGGCCGAATTCCGCTCGCCGCATTTCCGCACTTATCTGATGCCCGCTTATTGGGACGGCGGTGGCAAGATGATCCTGCGGTTCACGGCCACCGAATCCGGCCAGTGGATCTATCACACCGGCAGCAATCTGGCGAGCCTGGACGGCAAGGACGGTTCGTTCAACGCCTCGGCGTCGGAAGCGCCGGGGTTCGTTAAGCCCGCGAATTTTCACCACTGGGCCACCGACAACAAGCAGCCGCATTTGTGGATGGGTTACATCGCGGACCGCTTCGCGTTCGACAGCCGCGAGGACTTCGAACAAAAGCTGAACGAAGCTGCGGCCAACAAGTTTACGCACTTTCGAGGGTCCATTCTCGGGAACGCCAGCGACCGCGCCCGCGTGTATCTGGGCCCCGACCAGCCCAACCCGTCGCACTTCGACGAACTCGATCGCCGCATCCTCGCCATCCACAAGCGCGGTCTCACGGCCGACCTCATGCTCGGTTCGGATCCGGCGTACCTCGCCGCTTTGTTCCCCGATTGGCAGGCTCGCGAGCGATTCGTTCGCTACATCGTCGCGCGCTATGCTCC
This sequence comes from Bryobacteraceae bacterium, assembly GCA_050012195.1. Taxonomy (GTDB): domain Bacteria; phylum Acidobacteriota; class Terriglobia; order Bryobacterales; family Bryobacteraceae; genus Palsa-89. The sequence goes on from JBEKHQ010000713.1 coordinate 2,752, forward strand.
CCTGAACGTCACTTGGCAGGGCGTGGAAGA
>JBEKHQ010000714.1:0-2771 GCA_050012195.1 Bryobacteraceae bacterium
CAGGCTTGCACTTAGGAGAGCGTCAGCCGACAGAAATAGCAGAGAAAAGGAACTCCGATGAAGACCAAGACCACCACCGCCAGTTCAGCCGCCAAGACCGCTCGCCGCGATCGGATCGTGCTCGAACATCTTCCGCTCGTCAAAGCGATCGCCGTGAGAGTGCATGAGAACCTGCCCGTCCACGTGGATCTGGACGACCTGGTTCATGCCGGCGTTCTCGGATTGTTCGACGCCGCCAGCAAATTCAACCCGGAAAAACAGGTTGCCTTTTCGAGCTACGCCAAGCATCGCATCAAGGGCGCGATCCTGGACAGCCTGCGTCAGTTGGATTGGGCCTCGCGCGATCTCAGGCGCCGTCACAAACAGGTGGAAGCCGCCACGCGCGAGCTGGCCGCGACGCTGCAGCGCACTCCCACCGAATCGGAAGTCGCCGAGAAACTCGGCATCGACATGGAACGCTGGCGCCAGATGATGGTGGACCTCCGCAGCGTCGGCTTAATCTCGGCTTCTTCGCGCGCCGCCGAACACGACGACCTGCCGGCCCCCGATTTCCCGAGCAAGCCGGAAACGCAGCCCGACAACATGTGTTCGCACGAGCAGATGAAGTCGGTGTTGGGCGTCGCCATGAAGACTCTGCCGGAGCGTTATCAGAAAGTGGTGGTGCTGTACTACACCAATGAAATGACCATGAAGGAAATCGGCGGCATCCTGGGCATCAACGAAAGCCGCGTATCGCAGATCCACAAATCCGCGCTCGAGAAAATGCAGGTGGCCTTGCAAGCGAACGGCATCGAATCCGTCCACGCTTTCTGAGCCCCAGGCTCTAGCGCCGGGCCCCCGATTGAGCGTCTGAAAGACCGCCGAACCAGCGTTATCTTCGACCAGCTTGGCCACAGCACGGGGCCATTTGCCCGAGAGATCGCGGAACGCATGGTGCGGCAACCCGCAAAAGATATCGCTCACCCAGAATGTTTTAGATGAACGCGAGTAGATGTGCGGCAACGAGCGCGAGCCATATCCAACCGACCGCGGTGGTGAGACGCTGAAGCAGTCCGGCTATAGCTGCAAGTTTGCCGGCGCTCGCGAAGCCGCGTGCGAAGACAATGAATCCGGTGCCGAACAGTATGCCTGTCATTACGGAGTATAGGCGCCAGCCCCAAGAGCCCGACACTGCGAACTGATGAGGGAACACGAAACAGGCGACAAAGAGAGATGCGAAGACAACCAGCGAGAAAAGGTCGTGAAGAGCGCCGCGAAAGTCGCGCTGTTGAGGCGCAGGCGCCTTGCTCGGCATGCCGGTCACGTCGGTAGCGAAAATACCGGCGCCGATCAGGCCGACGGCATAGAGCCCGATAAGGAACGGTCCCCAAAACGATCGGCCGTACGCGACAAGCGCCAAGTGGAGGCCGAAGGCACAGGCGAGCATCAGGATGCCGGTCACGACAAAGTTTGTCCGCTGTATCCATCCGCGCTCGCCGAGCGCGAGGGCGCTCACGGGTCGACGCAATTCGTCATAACCGGACCTTAGCAACCTTGTCTAAAATCACTTCCTTCCAGGAATGTTTCAGCATAAAATCAGTCATGGCGATGGGGACGAGGAGAGCTCGGGAGCGGCAAGAACAGATCTGGTACCGCTCCGAGGTGGCGGATGCGCCCGGACATCCGTTCTACCGCAAGCTAGAGGCGAAGCTGAAAGATGCAGGCTTCGACAGGTTCTGCGAACAGGAGTGCAAACGGTACTACGCCGACGGCGTGGGCAGGCCATCCTTGGTTCCCGGCGTGTACTTCCGGCTGATGCTGATCGGTTTCTTTGAAGGCATCGATAGTGAACGAGGCATTGCCTGGCGGGTGGCCGATTCGCTCAGCTTGCGGCAGTTTCTTGGCTACGGAATCGACGAGAACACGCCGGATCACGTGACCATTTCCCGCACGCGGCGATTGCTCGAAGCCAGCACTCACAAGCTGATCTTCGACTGGGTTCTGGAACAGCTAGCGCGAGCGGGGCTGGTCAAGGGCAAGACGATGGGCGTGGATTCGACGACGCTGGAAGCCAATGCGGTCCTGAAGTCGATCGTGCGGCGCGATAGCGGTGACAACTACCTGGACTTTTTGAAAAAGGTGGCGGAAGCCGAAGGCATTGCGGCTCCGGATGCGGCGGCGTTATTGCGCTTGGACCGGAAGCGCAAGAAGAAGACCAGTAACGAAGATTGGAAGAGCCCTGCCGATCCGGAAGCCGAGATTACCAAGCTCAAGGACGGCCGCACTGCGCTGGCATATAAGCTGGAACAGGGAGACGGGAGCCATCGTTGCCGTGACGACGCACCCAGGTGCGGCTGCCGATAGTGCAACGGTAGCGGAAACAGTGTGCGAGGCGGCGAAGCGGTGGCGGAGTTGATCGATGTCAAAAACGCAGAGGGCAAATATCCGGTGGCAGGCGAGGGCATTGCGGAAGTAGTCGCGGACAAGGGTTATCACAGCAACCAGACGATGATGGGGATCAAGGAACTGGGCTTGAGAACGTATGTCGCCGAACCGGATCGTGGCCCTCGCAACTGGGATGGCAAGGCGGAGGAGCGGGACGCTGTGTACGCCAATCGAAGGCGGATCAACGGCGAGCGGGGCAAGCGGCTACAATCTCAGCGCGGCGAGAGGATCGAGAGGAACTTCGCGCATCAGTTCGATACCGGCGGCATGGATCGGTTGTATCTACGCGGCCGGGAGAATATCCACAAGAGACTGCTGATACAAGCCGCAGCGTGCAATCTGGCATT
>JBEKHQ010000715.1:0-2770 GCA_050012195.1 Bryobacteraceae bacterium
ACATATTGCTGATGACTGATACGGATCTCCAGCGTTTTCTGCCGCTCAAGACGCAATGGTTTCACATATTGCTTTCCTTAGCGGGCGGGGAGCAGCACGGTTACGGAATCATGCAGGAGGTCCTGGAACGCACCGGCGGCAAGGTGCGCCTATGGCCCGCGACGCTGTATGGGTCGCTCAAGCGGTTAATCGAAGCGGAGCTGATCCAGGAATCCGACGAACGTCCGGCGCCGGAATTGGACGACGCGCGACGCCGCTATTACCGGCTCACGGCTTTCGGGCGGCGAGTGCTCAACGCGGAGTGCGAGCGCTTGCAGGATTTGGTCCGCGCCATTCGAGTGAAACAAGCGATGGTGACGGAATGAATTTCGCATTGCGGATCTACCGTCGGCTGGCGGAGGCTTTCCCGCACGAATTCAAACTGGTTTATGGGGCGGACATTATGCAACTCGGCCAGGATGTCGTGGAAGAGATTGCCAAGCGGCATGGAGTGGGAGGGCTGATCCGGCTGATCGCGGACATCGCGATACGCGTCGTGGTGGAATACCTGAGCGAGATGCGCCGCGACTTACGGTATGCGGTGCGAGCGCTGATCAAGTCGCCCGGATTCGCGCTGGTCGGCATCATTTCGTTGGGACTCGGCATGGGCATAACGACGTCCGTGTTCAGCAGGCTCTGGTCGCAGCTTTTTCGCGATCTGCCGGGAGTGGCGAATGCCCAAGAGCTGGTGATGCCGCAGAACCCAGTGTCCTATTACTACAGCGAGCAGTATCGTGAGCAGAAGAGCCTGTTCGCTGGCGTTACCGCGTTTCAGAATGGAGTTCCGTTCAGTGTCGCGTTTGAAGGCAATGCGAAACCGGAACGCATCTTCGGACAGCTTGTATCGCCCGATTACTTTTCGGTGCTCGGAGTCAAGCCGCAGCGCGGGCGAGTACTCAACCCGGAGATCGACAGGCCCGGCGATGCGCCGGTGGTTGTTATCACCGATCGCTTCTGGCGCAATCGGCTTAACTCAGCACCCGATGCATTGGGACGAACGCTGCGGCTGAACGGGCAAACCGCGACCATCGTGGGAATCACGCCGAAGGATTTTAGAGGAGCGTTGCCCTTCGTGACCGCCGAGCTATTCGTGCCCGTCACCGAGCCGGAGGCGCTTGCGCCGGAGCTGGCGAACGATATTCTGCATAAGCGCGACGCGAAAGTGTTCCAGGCGATGATGCGCCTGGCGCCCGGCGTTGCGATCGACTCCGCCGAAGCCGGTCTCGACACCATCACACGGCGTCTTGACGATCAGGATACTTCGAAGCCAGTGCGCGGCGACAAGGGCAGACGCGTGACTTTGATCGCGGGCGGCGCCGTGCTGCCGATTCCCCGCGCGTTGAAGCCCGTGGTGGTGGGATTCGTCACGGTGCTGATCGGCTTGGTTCTCGGCATTGCCTGTATGAATCTGGCGAACATGCTGCTGGCGCGTGGCGCGGCTCGCAGCAAGGAGCTCGCAATTCGCCTGGCGGTGGGGGCCAGCCGTTTTCGGCTGATGCGCCAGATGCTGACCGAAGGTATTTTGATCGCACTGCTCGGCGGCTTGGCGGGATTCGGGCTTGCGTACTGGCTTTCGATGCTATCCTCGCAACTCAAGCTGCCATCGGCTGTGCCGCAAGACTTCGATCCTAGTTTGGATTGGCGCGCGCTCCTGTTCACGTTCGCCCTCGCGATCGTGTGCGGCGTCGGATTCAGCCTCGTGCCCGCTCTCCAGGCCACGAAAGCCGACGTCGCCCCGACGCTGAAAGAGGGCGCGGTGACGCAACTACGCGGTTATCGGCGTTTCGGCATGCGCAATTTGCTGGTAGTGGGCCAAGTGGCGGGGTCGCTCATGCTGCTGCTGATCACCGGTTTCCTGGTGCTGGGGCTTAGCAAGACCGGCAACGTCCAAACTAAATTCGACGCGAACACGATGTATCTGCTATCCATCGATCCAGTGCGCGACGGCTACTCGAGGGAAAGGGCAGAAGCGCTGTTCGAGACGCTTCCCGAGCGGCTCAAAGCCTCGGGCGCTGTGCGAAGCATCGCCCTGGCTGCCGAAGCGCCCTTTTCGATCGCGAGCCGAACGGCGCAGTTGACTGCCGCGAAGGACTCGAGCGATCCCTCGCCGAGACTGAAGGTGGCGGTCAAGGAAACTGTCGGCGCGGGCTATTTCGCAACGCTGAGCGAGCCGATGCTAGCCGGGCGCGAGTTCGTGGAGCGCGATCAACGTTTAGAGACCTCGGACGACGGATCGAAGGCCGTCGCGTTGCCCATCGTGTTGAATGAGACCGCCGCGCGCGGACTTTTCGGAAATGGGAACGCGGTCGGCCGGCGCGTGACCGAAGGCAAACAGTCCTATGACGTGGTCGGCGTGGTTCGCGATTTGAAGAACGGTATCGCGGACGAGGACCAACCGGTTTCCGCGCTGTATGTCCCTCTGACGCGGCGAGATTTTGCGAGCCCGCCGGCCGGTGGCATTACGATCATGGTGCGCTCGGATGCGGGAACGGATGCGCTCGGCGGCATTCGGCGCGAGATCGCTTCCATGGATCCGAATCTGGCCGTCTTCGATGTGCGAACGCTGGGCGAATACCTGGAATTCAGCCGGTCTTTCATGCGGATCGCGGTCGATATGTATGGCGGAATCGGAGTGTTTGGCCTGGTGTTGGCCGCGATCGGACTAGCCGGGGTTACGGCGCACGCGGTAGCTCGCAGACGCAAGGAGATCGGAATTCGCATGGCGCTGGGC
>JBEKHQ010000716.1:0-2766 GCA_050012195.1 Bryobacteraceae bacterium
TATTGCGCCTCCGGCAGCATGGAAGCCACGCTCCAGGATGGCGATAGCAACACCTCGCGTCGCAAGCTTTGGACCTCGCGGCGATGATGTTCGATGAGGGATTCATACTTCCAAAGCATCTCCCGGATTTCGAGATTCTGGCTTTCCGCGGTCCTCTGGATGCTGTCGATGTCCGGATTCTCCGCGATGCCGAAACGCACGAGCAAATCGTCTTCCAGGCTAATGAAGAATCGGGATGCGCCCGGGTCGCCCTGGCGACCTGCGCGGCCGCGGAATTGGTGGTCGATGCGCCGCGCCTCATGGCGGGTTGTGCCGATGACGTACAGTCCTCCCAGTTCTAATACCGTCTCGCGATCTCGCGGCGGATTTCCCCCGAGCAGAATGTCGGTGCCCCGCCCGGCCATATTGGTGGAGATCGTCACTGCTTTGAGTGTGCCCGCCTGCGCGATAATCTCCGCTTCGGCCTCGTCGTTTCGCGCGTTGAGGATCGAATGCGTTATACCCATGGCTCCCAGGCGGTGACTCAAAGCTTCGGACTCCGCCACGCTCGCCGTTCCCACGAGAATGGGACGGCCGGTTTGGTGGACTTTTCGAATTTCCTCCAGAAGCGCGCGGTTGCGCGCAGCTTTGTCCGCGTACACGATGTCGGCGAGGTCGCGGCGAATCACGGGTCGATTGGTGGGGATCACGGTGACGGGCAGCTTGTACACCTTCCAGAACTCTCCGGCTTGTGTGGCGGCGGTGCCTGTCATGCCGCAGATCCGCTCGTAGAGCGAGACCAGGTTCTGCACCGTGATCGAGCCGAGGATGCGTCCTTGCGTCTTTAGCGCCACACGTTCCTTTGCTTCAATCGCGGATTGCAGGCCCGCCGGCCAACGACGGTTTTGCGCGATGCGGCCCTTGAACTCGTCCACCAGTTCCACGGAGCCTTGCTTCACCACGTAATCCACGCCGGACTTCAGTAGCGTGTGGGCATGCAGTGCGTCCTGCACCGCCGTGAGCAAGCGAAGGTTTCGTTCCTCGAACAGGCTCCCGCACCCGAGCGCTTCCTCCACGCGACGGATGCCGGCGTCGGTTAGCTGCACGTTGCGAGCGAACTGATCGGGGAAGTAATGCGCCCCCGGCCGCAGCGCCAGCACCACCGAATCGATGCGATAAGCGAGTGTGGGATCGTCCGGCACTCCCCCGGCGATCACCAGCGGGATGCGAGCCTCGTCGATCAGGATCGAGTCTGCCTCGTCGATGACGGCGAAGGCAAACGGCCGCTGGACGATCTCATCCGGGCTGCGGGCCAGGCCGTCGCGCAAGTAGTCGAAGCCCACCTCGTTGGCGGTCGCGTAGGTTACGTCGCACAGATATGCGGCTCGGCGGCGCTCGGCGGCCATGTTCTGCGCAAGGTGTGCCACCGTTAAACCGAACCAATCGTAGATTTCGCCCATCCATTGCGCGTCACGGCGGGCCAGATAATCGTTGGCGGTTAGCACATGAACGCCTCGCCCTTGGAGCGCGTACCAGATGACGGCGGGTACCGCGGCGAGTGTCTTGCCTTCACCGGTCTGCATTTCGGCGATGTGTCCGCGATGCATCGCCAGCGCGCCCAGGATCTGCGTTTCGAACATTCGTAATCCGAGCACACGCTGAGCGATGACCGCGGCTAGGGCGAAGATCTCGCTGACTTCGGGGTGGTTACGAGCGGCACTGGCGGCGGATTTGAGTTGATCGTCGGAAAGCGCCGATAGTCCTTCGCGCCGCTGCGCGATGGCCTGGAGCCGGCTCTCGGGTTCGCGGTCCATGAGTCCGAGGAAGCGCATCACGTTGTGTAAGGACACTGGCACGCTTGCCTCCGTTCGCCCTTTCAAATCCGGGCGAGAATCATCTTCTTGATGTTCTTGATTTCAGGCTCGGCGCGTTTGTAAAAAGTCCATTGCTTGATTCGCTTTCCGCGGATCAATCCGGCGCGCACGAGAATGTTCAGGTGTTCGCTGGCGGTCGGCTGACTCACGCGCAATTTTCGGGCGATCAACACGCCGCACACGCCGTCCCTCACCAGATCGCCATCTACTTGAGGACGGAAATGCGCCCGCGGGCGCTTCAGCCACTCGAGGATTTGCAGCCTCTTGTCGCTGGCCAGCGCGCGAAGCACAAGTTCAGCGGACATATAGACAATTAGCCAACTGACTAAGTATACTATGAATGCTATGAGCGACGTCGGCATCGACCGGGATGGCATCCAGCGCACCGCCGAGCTCATTCGTCCCTACATCCGGCGAACGCCGATCCTCGAAACGGCCGGAGAAGATTTCGATCTCGATTCGATCCAGCTCGTTTTCAAATTGGAGCTGCTCCAGCACACGGGTTCCTTTAAGGCCCGGGGCGCCATCACCAACTTGCTGACGCGGCGAGTTCCGCCGGCGGGCGTGGTAGCGGCTTCCGGCGGCAATCATGGCGTCGCCGTGGCGTACGCGGCGATGAAGCTCGGGAAGCCCGCCAAGGTATTTGTGCCGAGCATCGCCTCCGCCGCCAAGATCGAACGGATTCGTCGCTACGGCGCGGATCTTACCGTGATCGGCGAAAGGTATGCCGATGCGCTGGCCGCGAGCGAAGAATGGGTGGAAAGAACCGGAGCGTTGCCGGTGCACGCCTACGAACAGGTGGAGACGTTGCTCGGTCAGGGCACCGTCGGACTGGAATTTGAGGAGCAACATGCTAATCTCGATACCTTGCTCGTCGCGGTGGGCGGTGGCGGATTGATCGGCGGGATCGCGG
>JBEKHQ010000717.1:0-2762 GCA_050012195.1 Bryobacteraceae bacterium
GCTCCGTGTTCAATTCTCGCCTCGCATTCCTCTCCAGTCAATGCTTTTCAAAAATTCCTCGTTTTCGCGCCAATCTTTCTGAACTTTGACGAACAGTTCCAGAAAGATCTTACGATTGAACAGCTTCTCCATTTCCTGCCTGGCGATGGTGCCTATCTTCTTGAGCATCGCGCCCTTGGCCCCGATCACAATGGCTTTCTGTCCGGCGCGTTCCACGTAGATGGTGGCGGAAATTCTGAGGCGCTCGCCCTTTTCGATCCATTGATCCACTAGCACGGCCACCGCGTGGGGAACCTCCTGGCGCATTTCCCTGAGAATTTTTTCGCGGATGATTTCGGCGGCCAGGAAACGCTCGGGTTGGCTGGTAAGGTACTCGGGCGGAAAATACGCGGGTCCTTCCGGCAGCCGCGCCAGAATGGCTTGACGCAAGCCGTCGAGACCCTCCCCGGTGATCGACGATACCGGAAGGCACTCGGCAAACTCGCGCACGACTTGGTATTGCGCGATGAGCGGAAGCAGCAGTCTCTTGTCGGCCAGCCGATCGATCTTGGTGAGCAGGAGCAGAGCAGGCGCGGATACTTTGCGAATGGCGTCAAGCGCCTGCGCATCTTCGTCGCTGAACGGGGCCACGGCATCGGCTAAGTAGAGCAGCACGTCGCGTTCTGCCAGCGCCGAGCGCACCGTTTCCATCATGTGGCGATTCAAGAGGGTGTCGGACTTATGGATGCCGGGCGTATCGAGAAAAATGATCTGCGCGCCATCCACGTTCAGAACTCCCTCGATGGACGTGCGCGTGGTTTGCGGCTTTTCGGAAACGATAGCCAGCTTTCCACCCACCAGCGCGTTCAGCAACGTGGATTTCCCCGCGTTCGGGCGTCCCAGGATGGAGACAAAGCCGGACCGGAATCCGGGAGCGGCGGAGTTCATGGCCGGCTCTGGGACAGCGCGGCCGGTTCGACTTTGGAGACTCGAACCTGTTCCACCTTGAGATCGTCGCCGGCCAGAACCTCGATGCGGATTCCGGCGCGCTCCACGGTCTCGCCGACCCGCGGAACATGCCCGAGCCACTCGGTCACCAAGCCCCCGATGGTTGTGGATTCGGTGTCTTCCGCGGGCCGAAAGCCGAGCAATTCCTGCAAGCGATCCACGTCCAGGCTCCCAGCCACCACAAAGGTTCCATTCGATTCCTTTTGGACATCCCGATCGGCCTCATGTTCGTCGCGGATCTCCCCCAGAATTTCTTCCACCAGGTCCTCCATGGTGGCGAGACCGGCGACGTTGCCGTACTCGTCGATGGCGATTACCATGTGCGCGCCGTCTTGTTGCATCTCGCGGAGCAGATCGTCCACCGGCTTGGTTTCCGGCACGAAGCGAATGGGGCGAGCCAACTCCCGCACCAGCCTGCCTTGACGGCTGGCTTCGTCCAGCTCGAACATGTCGCGCACGTGAACGAAGCCGGCGATGTTATCGATATTTTGGTCGTAAACCGGGATGCGGGAATATTGTTCGTGAATCACCAGCTCGCGCAGGTCTTTAAGCGACCGGTCGGCTTCGATGGCGACGATCTTGGGCCGGGGAGTCATGACCTCGCGCACGGTCTTGTCGCCGAAGGCGACCACCGATTCGATGAGCTTGCGGTCGTCTTTCTCGATGATTCCCTCTTCCTCGCCGGCGCTGATCAAGGCCTCGATATCTCCGGTCGGGTAGGACTCCTCGCTGGCCGGCGAGGCGTTGGACATTTCCACCAGAGACTGGAAGAACCCGAGGATCGCGGTCAGCGGCTGCACGGCGAGCGCGCATAAACGCAATACGGGCGCGAGCGGCAGCAGCCAGCGTCCGGCGGTTCTTCGGTACAGCACCTGGGCGACGATGTAGGTGGACACCAGCATCGTGATCCAAGCGAACAGCGCCGCTTCGAAGAAGCTTTGCCAGGGCGCGTTGACATCGCCGAATCGGGTGGCCAGAAAACAGAGGCCGAGCAGCAGAAGCGCGGTGTGCTTGATGATCGAGAACGCCAGGATGCCGCGCTCGGCCTTCACGCCGATGCGTTCTTCCAAGGTTTCCTTGAACAACTGTAGGGCGGGCAGATCGCGCGCGCGCAACCGCACGGATTCCATGTAGAGAATCTGAACCACGGTGATCAGGCACAGCAGCAAGGCGCACAACGCGGCTCCAGCCAGAGCGAACACGGTCACGGGCGCACCCTCTCGATCAAGCCGGTGGGCAATCCCAGCGCGGCGCGCCACTTCGCTTCGGCGCGGGCCATGCGGCCGCGATCAGCTTCGTGGTCCATGCCGAGCAGGTGGAGGACGCCGTGCAGCATCAGGATTTCGATTTCGCGAAGGACCGGGAGGCGATAGTCGGCGGCCTGTTGTAGCGCCCGGGGGTAGGAGATTGCAATCTCGCCGAGAAAGCCGTTGGGATCGGCGGCGGGGAAAGCAAGCACGTCGGTGGCGCTGTCTTTTTTCCGGAAGTCGCGATTCAAGCGGCGCACTTCGTCGTCGCCGGTGATCAGGCAGCAAAAGGATCGGCCGCCGGCGACTTCCGATGCGAGCCGTTTGGCGAACGCTCGAACCTCGCGGCGCGCCAGGCGCGGCGTGACAACGCGGAAAAGCAAGGATGTCTGGCCGTCGCCTGACATGACGCCCTCAGGCGACGGGCAACCCGGTTTGCGAAACCGCGAGCTGTTCCGCGGCGGGAACGCCCATTTCGGCCATGGGTTCACCCAGCTTCAGGTCGAGCTGGCGGCCGTTTCCAGTCAG
>JBEKHQ010000718.1:0-2759 GCA_050012195.1 Bryobacteraceae bacterium
AGAAAAGCCAAGGCAAGGACAGAAACAAATCGATCCCCAGGGTCACGATCCGCTCCCACCGTCCGCCCGCATAACCCGCGCTGCCTCCCACCACGGCCGCAATCAATGTCGAAAGAAATGCGGCGGCCGGGGCTAGCAGCAACGATACCCGCGTTCCATACAGCAGCCGAGCGAAACGATCGCGCCCCAGGTCGTCGGTGCCGAGTGGGAATCGCGCTGACGGCGGCGCACTGATGGCGTCGCGAAATTGTTCGGAGTAAGAAGATGGCGCGATCCATCCCGCCGCGAGCGATGCCAGCGCCACCAGGCCCAACCAGACGAGCGCGGCCTTTTGGATGCGCGTCATGATTCCATGCTCCGGCCCGCGAGCGCAAGATCCGCCAGCGTGTTGACGACCATGGTCATCAACGCGATGAGTACCGTGATGTTCACCAGCAATGGAAGATCGCGGTCGAGCGCGGCTTTCCAGGCGAGCTGCCCTATGCCGGGGATGTCCGAAATGGCTTCGATCGGAATCGAGGCGCCGAACGCCAGGCTGACCGAGATTCCCGCCAACGCCGCCAACTGTGGAACTGCGGGAAGCGCCACGTGAGCGAAAAGAACTCGAGCGCTGCTCAGCCCTTTGGCCTGCGCCAGAAGAACGTGGGGCGACAAGTATGCGGCTGACAGAAGATTCTTGGAGTAGCGGTAGATGTGCGGGAAAACGATCAAGGCTATAGCCCAGCGGGCGGGAGCGCCGGCCCACAGGAAAAGCAGCGCGATTACAGCGGCCGGAACGGCCAGGCACAACCCGCTCAGCAGAGCAGGCACGACGTCCGCTCCCGGGGCGCGCCACCATACCGTGAGAAGGGCCAACGCGAGGCCGATCGCAACCCCGCCCCCGACGCCGTAACCCAAGGAGACCAGCGTCAGCGGCAAACGTTCCTTCAGCAGCTCGGCGGCGGGCCGATTCAGCGATCTCGAGAACCCCAGGTCGCCGCGCAGCAACCCCGTCAGATAGCGCAGATAGAAGCGCGCGATGTTGGCGTCGGCGGCGTGTTCGGCGCGAATGGCCCGCTGGCTTTCTTGATTTAGGCGATTGTCCAATTCCCGCTCGTCCACGCCGAAGCCCGGCCCCAGGCGGACCAGAGTGGCTCCCAACAATCCACCCAGCAGAACCGTCAACAGGATCCGTCTGGCGTGCCGCAGGAGAAGAGCAAGGAACATCAGCCGCCTACCAGGCGCCGGTCGGCTCGAATTCAAATCCGCGCGTGGGCCCGACCAAACTCATCTTTTCCTTCTGCTTGACTATGTACATGCGACGGTCCGCTTCGCTCAGCAACCGGTCGGCGTCCATGCCGTCCTCCGGGAAAATGGCATGGCCCACGCTGAGCGAGAGCGTGTCTGTGCCGCAGATGTCGTGGCCGGCTTCCGCGGTGATGGCTCGCAAGCGCTGGACCTTTTGCGGGATCTGCTCGGCCGACAACCCCGGCAGGACGAGCACGAACTCGTCGCCGCCCATACGCGCGACATAGTCGTATTCGCGGCAGCTTTCCTTCAGTTTCACGGCCACCCGATGCAACACCTTGTTGCCTTCCAAGTGTCCGTACTTGTCGTTGACCTGCTTGAAGCCGTTCATGTCGCAGACCAAAACCACCAGGGGATTGTTCAAGCGGCGGCAACGGGCCAGTTCGCCGTCCAAGTGCAGGAACAGCGACCGCGCGTTCGGCAGATCGGTCATATAGTCGGTGGAAGCCGAACTGGTGGCCTGCTGGTACTTGAGCGCATTCTCGATCGATAGCGACACCTTGGGGCTTATCGCCAGCAAGATGCGCAGATGATCGTTGGTGAAGGCGTCGCGCTCGTTGTGATAGAGCGAGAGCACGCTGACCATTCCGTTCAGCCCGATGAGCGGGATCGCCAGCGCGCTGCGCATGGTGGTGAACTTGGTTTCGTCGTCGAGATAGCCGGGTTCGACCGACGGATTGCCGTTGACAATGGGTTTGCGGTTCTCCGCCACCCAGCCCGAGAGCCCCTGGCCCAGCGGAATTTCGAGCGCGGAAAACAGCCGCAAATTTTCGCCATTCACATACTCGGCGCGAAGTTTTTGATCCCGCAGAACATAGATGGCCAGCGAGTCGTAGGGAACCATGCGCTTGAGCCGGATCGCGAGCAAGGATAGGGTTTCGTTCAGGCTCAGGGAATTTCCCAAATCTTGCGCCAGTTCGAACAGATTCAGGACCTCCTGCCGGGCCGCGGCGATGGAACTGAGGAAATCCACGGAGGCGCCCGTGGCTGCGCGCCGGGTATTCTCAAAGCCGGCCGCCGGCTCCAGACCGCGCTCCACCTTCAGGTCGGTGGAGAGCCTGGCTTTCTCCACCCAATTGGCTTGCGCCGTCGATTCCAATTCCACGTACCTGCGGCGCAGGACCTCCACCACTTGCGGATCGAAACTGACGCCCGATTCCGCGGCGATCTTCTGCATGGCATCGCCGACCGGCAGAGCGCGCCGATATTGACGATCGGATGCCAAGGCGTCCAGGCAGTCTACCGCCGCCAGAATGCGGGCTCCGATCGGAATGTCCTCGCCTTTCAAACCGTCCGGATAGCCCGAGCCATCCCATTTTTCGTGGTGCGACCGGACGATGGGCGTCACCGGATAGGGGAACCGAACGCGCTCCAGGATCTCGGCGCCCACTATCGGGTGGATCTTCATCTTCTCGAATTCTTCGCGCGTCAGTTTGCCGGGCTTCGAGATGATGTGTTCGGGCACCGCGAGC
>JBEKHQ010000719.1:0-2757 GCA_050012195.1 Bryobacteraceae bacterium
TCGATTCGCTACGCTGGCTATACCCATGAGCGAGCTCAGCCGGATTGGCGTAGCTATCGATTCCAGTCTCCTCAAGAAGTTCGATCAACTGATCGCCTCCCGCGGATACACTAACCGGTCCGAGGCCTTTCGGGACTTAATTCGCGACGAGCTGGTGCAAGAAAGCTGGCAGCGGCCGGACAGCCAGGTGGTGGGCACCGTAACGTTAGTCTACGATCACCACGTCCGCCTGTTGAACGAGAAGCTAACCGACTTTCAGCATGCGCATTTCCATAACATCCTCTCCACGTTGCACGTCCATTTGGATCACGACAATTGTCTGGAAGTACTGGTAGTGAAGGGTAAGGCTGCGGTGGTCAAGAAGATCGCCGATGCGCTGATCAGCACAAAGGGCGTCAAGCTCGGCAGGCTGACGCTGGCGTCGACGGGCGCGGAGTTGTGATCGTCGGGATCGGCGCCGATCTCGCCGAGGTTGATCGGATCCGCGACGTCATTGGACGGCACGGCCGCCGCTTCATCGAACGCATCTACACGCCCGCGGAGATCGCGTATGTCGAGCGCAAAGCCAACCGCTTTGAACGCTACGCCGCTCGGTTTGCCGCCAAGGAAGCGGGCATGAAGGCCATCGGCACGGGCTGGAGACGGGGTGTCCGCTGGCAGGACTTCGAGGTCGCTAACCTTCCGTCCGGCCGTCCCACGCTGCGATTGCACGGAGTGGCGGCGGCCATAGCCAAAAGTCTCAACGTAGCCAACATCGCGTTGTCGCTCACGCACACGGCGCAACAAGGCATGGCCATCGTCATTCTGGAATCCTGATCGGTGATCGGGATCACTCGCGGAGTCGCGCTCGATTTCGTCCGTTTTCATGGACTTCACATCTGCTTGAACGCTAGGCTGCCAGCCTAGGCCCCTAGAATCTGGGTTAGAAAGGAACCTGTCCATGAAGAACCCCGAGCCCACAAAGAACCCCGAGAAGGAAAAGCATGAACATGAAAAGGAACGGCCGGAGAACAAGCCCGAAAAAGACAAAGGAATCGTGCAGCCGTTGATCGATGAGTTGCTGCCTCGGCCGCGGCCCGCGGATGTCGATCCGGCACCGCCTCGTGGCCCGGTTCATCCCCCGCAACCGGCGGAGCTCGACCAGGATGCCGGCGGCGGATACAATCCCGATCACACCATTCCGCAACCCTAAGCGCACTAGTACGGCCCTGCTGTCAACCGGGCGGCACAAAACCAGCCCCTTTGTGATATTCTGCATGTCAAGCAAATTACAATCCTCACAGTTTGGACAAACATGAGTCTTACCCGAAAAAAGTCGCTGGCGTCCTTGCTCAACCAAGCCAGCCGCAGCGACCTCAAGCGCACGCTGACCGCGAGAAGCCTGATCGCCCTGGGCATCGGCGCCATCATCGGCGCCGGTCTTTTCGTCCGAACCGCCGCAGCCTCGGCGGAAGCCGCCGGACCGTCGGTGATCCTCTCATTTGTCGTCGGCGCGATCGGATGCACCTTTGCCGGGCTCTGCTACGCCGAATTCGCCGCCATGATTCCCATCGCGGGAAGCGCTTATACGTACTCATACACCACCATGGGCGAGTTCGCGGCCTGGACGATCGGGTGGGCGCTAATCCTCGAATATGCGATGGGCGCGGCAACCGTCGCGATTTCCTGGAGCGAATATTTGAACAAGCTCCTCAACGGCGCCATCCCCTTTGAGTGGTGTCATTCGCCGATGCAGGTCTCCGATGCCGGAGTCCGCGGTATTCTCAACGCGCCTGCTTTAGTGATCTTGCTCCTCATCACCGCCTTGCTGGTGAAGGGCACGCAGGAGTCGGCCAGTGTCAACGCCGTCATCGTGGCCGTGAAAGTGACCATCGTCATTGTCTTCATCGCGCTCGGCTGGCGATTCATCAACCCGGCCAATCACACGCCTTTCTTCATACCGGCGGGCACTCCGGGCCATGAGGGGATCATGCAGCACGGGTTCGGCGGCATGCTGCGAGGCGCCGGAATCGTTTTTTTTGCGTTCATCGGCTTCGACGCCGTGTCTACCGCGGCGCAGGAAACCAAGGATCCCGGGCGCGACATGCCTAAGGGAATCCTGGGGTCATTGGCCATCTGCACGGTTCTGTATATCCTCTTCGGATTCGTGCTCACCGGCATCGGCAACTGGACCGAGTTCGCCAAGGCCGGCAAGGAAGCTTCGGTGGCGTACGCGATCCAGAATCACATGCCCGGGTTCGGATGGCTGGCAACGGCGGTCACGGTGGCGATTCTGTTCGGATTCTCGTCCGTCATTCTGGTGATGCTGCTGGGACAGAGCCGCGTGTTTTACTCAATGGCGACCGACGGCCTCCTGCCCAAGCTTTTTTCGGACGTCCACAAGACGTTTCGCACACCCTACAAATGCAACATCACGCTGTTCTTTTTCGTAGGCGCTCTGGCGGGACTGCTTCCGGGAGAATTGTTGGGCGATCTGACTTCGATCGGCACATTGTTCGCCTTCGTTCTGGTATCGATCGGCATCTGGATTATGCGGCGCAAGGAACCCGGCCTGCATCGCCCCTTCCGCACGCCTTTAGTTCCGCTGGTTCCGATCCTGGGCGCCATCGTGTGCAGCACCATGAT
Source organism: Bryobacteraceae bacterium (assembly GCA_050012195.1). Taxonomy (GTDB): domain Bacteria; phylum Acidobacteriota; class Terriglobia; order Bryobacterales; family Bryobacteraceae; genus Palsa-89. Next base: position 2,626 of record JBEKHQ010000719.1, read on the forward strand.
TGTCTCGCTCGACGCCTACACGCAGCTCACCGCGCTCGGATGGATGCTGGTGGGGTTCGTGGTGTACTTTTTGTACAGCCGCAGGCACAGCAAGCTGAATGGGGGCGATCCGGAACTGGCCGGAGCGGGGGC
>JBEKHQ010000720.1:0-2749 GCA_050012195.1 Bryobacteraceae bacterium
GCGCTCGACAATTACCTTACGATCGTATGAACTCGCAAGGCCCACGGCCGTCAGCAGTTCTTCCAAGTTGTGAACTTTAGAGATCCCGACTGACGATCCGAGATTCGCGGGTTTTACAAACATGGGAAAGCTATTTTCGAACTTCGTATAATTCACGCGGCCCTGCGGTGGGATCCAGTAATCTACCACCGGCAGCCCGCGCTCTCTCGCTACGCGCTTCATCATCTCCTTGTCCATCGAAATCGACGACGCCAACACTCCCGCGCCGACATAAGGCAGATCGGCAAGCTCCAACAAACCTTGGACCGTGCCGTCTTCGCCGAATGTGCCGTGCAGCACCGGAAAGACGACATCGACTCCGGGATTTCCGCCCGGCTCGGGCTGTATCGGACGCGGACTCCACTTGCCTTCCTTGGAAATCACGTAATGCAGCACCTTGTATTTGTCGGTGTCTATCGCCTCGACGATGGACTTGGCCGATCGGTGCGACACTTCGTGCTCGCCAGTTCGTCCCCCGTAAATCACGGCCACATTCGTCTTCATCCGTTACAAAATCCTTTTCCCCATCGCGGACATCACCAATTCCACCGCTAAAATCGCCGTGCGGTTCGCCTCATCGATCACCGGATTCACTTCCACAACTTCCATCGACGTCATTCGCCCCGTGTCTCCTAACATTTCCATCGCCAGATGAGCCTCGCGATAAGTAATGCCCCCTTCCACAGGCGTGCCCACTCCCGGCGCCTCGCGCGGATCGACAGCGTCCATATCGAGCGAAACGTGAATGCCCGCCGTTCCATCACCGGCAATGCGAATCGCCTCCTCAAACACGGCCCGCATTCCGCGCTCATCGATATCGCGCATGGTAAAAGCATGAACCCCGGTGTGCTGCACAATGTCGCGCTCCGAAGCATCCACCGAGCGAATCCCCACCAGAGCGACATTCGCCGGTTCCACTTTGGGAGAGTACCCAAAAATGTTCGTTAGCTCTTTGGGACCTCGGCCGATACAACAAGCCAGCGGCATTCCGTGAACGTTGCCGCTGGGGCTGCTCTCCGGCGTATTCATGTCGGTGTGGGCATCGATCCAGATCAACCCCAGCTTCTCACCCCTGCGATGAAAGTGCCGCGACGCGCCCGACACCGCGCCCACCGCGATGGAATGATCGCCGCCTAGCACCAGCGGAAACTTGCCCGATCCCAGCGCTTCAGCCACCATCTCGGCCACCAGCGTACAGGTTTCAGCGATCTGCGGCAGGTACTTCGCGCGCGAATCCATCTCGCCCTGGCTCTCGCGCTGGATCACCGGCACGTTGCCGAGGTCGTCCACCTGATAACCGAGCTCCGCCAGCCGCCCATTCAGATTGGCCACCCGGACCGCCGATGGTCCCATGTCCACGCCCCGCCGTCCGGAGCCTAAATCGAGCGGCGCGCCGATGATCGCGATGTGCTTCGGACGCATGGCTAATGCCCGGCTCCCTCCCGGTCGCGGCTCGGTGTCGGCATCGCTACGGCCGGGTGCGATACAGCATGCGCGGGAACGCGATGGTCTCGCGAATATGCTCCAGCCCGCACATCCACGCCACAAAACGCTCGATGCCCATTCCGAAGCCCGCGTGCGGCACGCTGCCGAACTTGCGCAGATCCACGTACCAGTCGAACGCCTCCCGCGGAAGGTTGTGCTCTTCCAGGCGCTTCAACAGCAAATCGAGATTGTGAATGCGCTGGCCGCCGCCGATGATCTCGCCATAACCCTCTGGCGCGATGAAATCCACACCCAGCGCCAGCTCCGGGCGGTCGGGATCCGGCTCGAAGTAAAACGCTTTGATCTGGGTGGGAAACCGGTCGACGATCAGCGGCCGGTCCAGCCCTTCGGTGATCAGCGTTTCATCGGTGTTTCCGAAATCGCCGCCCCATTGGATCTCGCTCCCCTTCTTTTGTAGCTCGACGACGGCGTCATCGTAGCTCATGCGCGGAAATGGCGACGTAACGCTTTCCAGCTTGCTGGTGTCGCGCTCCAGGTCGCTCAACTCGGCGCGCCGATTCTCCAGCACGCGCCCCACCACGTAGACCACCAGCTCTTCGCCCACCCGCTTCACGTCGTCTAGCGTCGCGTACGCCATCTCCGGTTCCACCATCCAGAACTCCGTCAGATGACGCCGCGTCTTCGATTTCTCGGCGCGGAATGTGGGTCCAAAGCAGTACACCTTGCCGAATGCCATTGCATCGGCTTCGTTATAGAGCTGGCCGGATTGCGTCAGGTACGCCTTTTCATCCTCGAAGTAGTTCACCTCGAACAGCGTCGATGTTCCTTCACACGCCGCGGGCGTAAAGATCGGCGTATCCACCAGCGTGAACCCGTGCGTGTCAAAATAATCGCGCACCGCCTTGATCACCTCGTGCCGCACCCGGATGGCCGCATGCTGACGCTTGCTGCGCAGCCAGAGATGGCGATGATCCATCAGGAAATCGACGCCGTGTTCTTTGGGCGTGATGGGATAGGGATCGGACTCCGGGATGCGCTGCACGATCTCCGCGCCCTCCACATCCATCTCGTAGCCGCCCGGCGCGCGCTGCTCCGGCCGCACCTTTCCGCGCAGAATCAAGGACGATTCCTGCGTCAGATTCTTGAGCGACTCAAACGTTGCTTCATCCAGATTGGCTTTCACGGCCACGGCCTGCAGGGTGCCGGTGCCGTCGCGCAATAGCGGAAATACAATTTTGCCGGACTTGCGCAGGTTGTAGAGCCA
>JBEKHQ010000721.1:0-2746 GCA_050012195.1 Bryobacteraceae bacterium
AACCAGAAGACCGAAACCCACCAATGCCCAAACCCAACATCACCTCCGTCGACGACTACATCGCCTCACAACCCACCGAATCCCAAGCCATCCTCGAGCGCGTCAGAAAAATCATCCACCAGGCCGTTCCCGGAGCCGAGGAAGTCATCTCGTACAAAATGCCAACCTACAAGCTGCATGGGACCCCGGTGATCCATTTCGCCGCCTGGAAGCAGCACTACTCGCTCTACGCGGCCACCAAGCCCGTCATCGCGGCGTTCAAGGACGAGCTTGCAGCCTACGAGATATACAAAGGAACAATACGCTTCCCGCTCTCCCAACCGGTCCCCGTGAAGTTGATCGGACGCATCGTGAAGTTTCGCGCGCAGGAAATCGCCGCCCGCGAGAAGGCGGCCGCGTCGAAAAAGCGCTAGTCCCGATCGCCACAAATCATCGGGATCACGGCACCATGTGGAAGGGCTCAAAATCGGACCGCTTACGACCCCCGAGATGCTAATGTGGCAAGGGAGGTGCGTATGAAAAAGGCTGCGGGATTTCTAGCCGTGTTCGCGTTTGCTTTTCCCGTCATTGCGCAGGAGAGAGGCGGCGCGCCGAAAGCCGGTGGCAGTCGCGACGTGGGAAGCGGCCATATTCCTTCGCACGGACCCGCTCCCGTGCGGGCTTCCAAGCCTGCGCCAGCCCCCAAATCCGCCCAGCAAGGGCGTGGATTCGCCGACAAGCCCGGACATCCGGACGTCCCCCACGTGCACACCAATAGCAAATGGGTCGGGCACGATTCCGGCCCGAACGATCCGCATTATCACCTCGATCATCCTTTCGAGCATGGACGCTTCCCCGGCGGCATCGGCAAGGGCCATGTATTCCGCCTTGCCGGTGGAAATCGAGAGCGCTTTTTCTTCGGCGGGTTCTACTTTAGCGTGGCCCCCTACGACTTCGACTTTTGCGCCGACTGGCTTTGGGACAGCGACCAGATCGTGATCTACGACGACCCGGATCACGTGGGCTGGTATCTGGCGTACAACGTGCGCCTGGGCACTTACTGCCACGTCATGTACCTGGGCACCAGCTAGCCGTTGAGCGACCTCATTCGCGACGGGGATCTGGCGATCCGCTGGATGCTGGACAGCGCCGCCGACTACCAGGCGATGGCTAAATGGTTGACGGATCCTCGCGTCTTGGAATTTTACGAGGGCCGCGATAACGCCCATCCTCTGGAGAGAATCAAGGAACAATATTCGCCGCGCATTTTGCGATCGGAACGCGTCGTGCCGTGCCTATTGATGCTCGCCGACGCGCCCATCGGCTACTTGCAGTATTATTCGGACGTTCCCGGCACGTTCGGGATCGACCAATTCATCGGAGAACCGGGTCTTTGGAACCAAGGCATCGGCACACGCGCCGTTTCGCTGCTTCTTAAGTATTTGTTCCGAAGCGAAGGCGCAAGTAAGGTGATCACCGATCCGCGGGTCGAGAATCTCCGCGCCATTCGCTGCTATGAAAAGTGCGGATTTCGCAAAGTGCGAGTCCTGCCCCTGCACGAGTTTCACGAAGGCGCGTTTCGGGATAGTTGGCTGATGGAAGTGACAGCCGAAGCGCTTCTCCCTTGAGCTAGAATTAAATTTGCACCGCAATTTTCTCCATAACAGCGACGTCGTGGACGCGCATCAGAAGACGCTGGCGGCCGGCCAGGTCGGTTTAATGAACGGCTGGGGCGTTTTCACCACTATGCGCGTCGCCGACGGCGTGCTGTTCGCCTTCGAGCGCCATTGGGAACGCATGCAGTTTGACGCAACTCGCATGCACGTTCCCTTTCCCGCCGATCGCGACTGGCTCAAATCCCGACTGCTGCGCCTGATCGAAGCCAATTCAGCCTGGAATGCGACGTTGCGCGTGGTGGTGGTGCGGAATCGCGGCGGTTTGTTCGAAGGGCCGGATTTAGGCCGCGATTTTGACGTGATCGCGTTCACTGCCGACCTGAATCCATGGAGCACCAGCGTGCGCCTGGCGGTGAAGCCTTTTGGCCGATACGCGCAGAACGAATTCGCCGGCGCCAAGGTTCTTTCCTGGGCGCAGAACCTGACCTGGTACGAGGAAGCTCATCAACGCGGCTTCGATGAAGTGGTGCTGCTGAACGAGCGTGGAGAGGTCAGCGAGTGCACGTCGGCCAACATATTTGCCGTTCACGGTAGCGAGGTGTGGACTCCGCCACTCGCTTCGGGCTGCTTGCCCGGTGTCACGCGCGCGTTGCTGCTGGATGAGATTCGGCTGCCCGGCTTATCCGCCCGCGAAAAGACTCTATTTCCGGCGGATCTCGAACGCGCCGATCAAGTATTCATCAGTTCCACCACGCGTGATTTCCTGCCGGCGTCGTTCATCGAGGGGATCAGCGTGCGGAGTGAGGGAACCGTGCTGGATCAAGTAGCGAAGGCGTTCGCGGAATACCGGGAGAATTATGTAGCTCGCGCGGCGGTCGCCGCTCCCAAATAAAAATGGTTCCAAGTGACCCATTGAACAGTCTGCTCTTCCGACCGGCATGCACGGTCAGAGCGTGGCATGCAAGTAGTTGAAACGTTCCTCTTTCGCTCCCCGTAACCGCTTTTATCCGGCTACGGATCGATGCTCCGGATTCCCGTTCGCTTTTCCTACCTGCTAGAAGCCTTCGCCTCAAGACGGCCTTTTACTCGCCCGCAGCGACTGCCCTCTTTCGAGAACCACCGCAGCGAGGTTAGCGCTCCTGGCCTATCTC
>JBEKHQ010000722.1:0-2740 GCA_050012195.1 Bryobacteraceae bacterium
AAATACACCAAAAACAAGATCACACATTCTCACTACAATTCATACGAGACCTAATCAAATAATAATCCAGATAAAATTATCCCGAAGGTCATCGGCATTGTGTCGGCGGCGGCTTCGAGAACATCTACTGGGCGATGGATTCCCAGTTGCGCCGCGAGTTCGGCCGCGAGCGCGCGATGTGGCGACGGTGTCGTCGACCGCCGCGCGCGCCACAGGCCCGCGAAGGCCATCAACATCCGAGCGAGCGCCACGGCAGATCCTATGGCCCACAGAAGAATCAAAGCGAGACGCCACTGGAAGTGCCGGCGAACTGGCTGTGGTCGCGCTTGGCCGGAGGCGGGGATTGCGACCGAGTGGGCGGCGGGCGTGTTCCCCGTCGAGGAAGTTGTGAGAACGGCGATGATTCCGGGCGTGGGCACTGGAATCGAGAAAGCCGGCAAGCAAAGCCTCAGCAGAGGCAGGCTAAGCAAGGCGCCGGCCGCCGCGAGCCAAATGACATGGCGTATAGCGGCGGATTGACGACGCAGCAGCAGAGTCGCGATCCACGCGATGCTCAGGATGACACTGCTCTTCAAGGCGAAACTCATCTTATTTGCCCTCCTGTTTTGCTTTCTCGATCATTTCAGTCATGCGGTCCAATTCCGGGCGCGTGAGTTTGGTGGACGAAACGTCCAACAGCGCGGCGACGATCTGCTCCGGAGACCCGTTGAAGTAGGTGTCCAACAGGTGCTGGACGGCGGAGCGTTTGGCTTTCTCGCGCGGCACGGTGGGCAGGTAAACATAGCGGAGCCCCTCGGAACGATGCTTGGCGTGACCCTTGTCCTCGAGCACTCGCAACAGCGTTCGCACAGCCGAATAACTGGGGGCGTCCGGCATAGCCTGGCGAACCTCGGAAGCGGAAGCCTTGCCGCGCTGGATGAGGATGTCCAGGATCTGCCGCTCGCGGCGGCTTAGTCGCACCTGCTTAAGGATTAGCGGCATGCCAAAATATTAGCACCGCGCCGAAAGCCTGTCAAGACTTAAGATATGCGTATGGCTTCCGAGTTCGCGGTGGTCCCGATCGGAGTGGTTCGCAGCGCGGCGGACGCGCCCGTTGACGATGTGTGGGGCGGCGCGATCTGCCGCGTCGAATTGGATGCGGCGAGGTTCACGAGCAAAGCCTTAGCAGGGCTGGAAGAGTTCTCGCACGTGGAGATCGTTTTCGTCTTCGATCGCTTGAAGGAGTCCGATATCGAATACGGCGCGCGACATCCGCGCGGGCGCAAGGATTGGCCGGTGACAGGCATTTTCGCGCAGCGCGGCAAGAACCGGCCGAATCGCCTGGGTGTGACGGTGTGCCGGCTGACAGCGGTGAGCGACTCGTGGATTGAAGTTGAAGGTCTGGACGCAATCGACGGGACGCCGGTGTTGGACATCAAGCCGTATATGCGGGAGTTCGCGCCGAAAGGCGACGTGCGGCAGCCGGCTTGGGCGAGTGAGTTGATGGCGCATTACTGGGATCCGCCGGATAGGAATTGATCCACTTCGGAGCGAGAGGGCACTGACGCCTGGGCGCCTGGGCGGGTCACGGAAATAGCGGCGGCGGCGTTGGCGAAGCGCAGCGCTTCGGCGATGGATCGGTCTTCGGCCAGCGCGACGGCGAAAGCGGCATTGAACACGTCGCCGGCGGCAGTGGTGTCGCGCGCCGGAACGGAGAAAGCGGCGCTGAAAAGTTCGGTGTTGGAGTCGCGATAGTAGCAGCCGCGATCGCCCAGCTTCAGCACCACCGCTCGGGGGCCGAGATCCAAAAGAAAGCGCGCCAGCGCGGCGGCTTGGTCCAGCTCGACGCGTCCCGGCGGACGGCCGAGCAACAGCAGGGCTTCGTTTTCGTTGGGCGTGAGGATATCGACGGCGGCGAGCAATTCGGCCGGCAACGGCTGCGCGGGAGCCGGATCGAGAATGGTTCGCGCGCCTGCTTCGCGCGCGACGCGCAATGCCGCCGCGACCGTATCGATCGGGGATTCGAGTTGAAACAGGGCCAAACGCGCTCCCGCGAACAGCGGCCGCATGGCTTCCACCTCGCCCGCGGCCAGCGCGTGATTCGCGCCCGGCGCGACGACGATGGAGTTCTGGCCCGATTTCTCGACCGAGATCAAGGCGACTCCGGTGGCTTCCGAGCGAGTGGCGTGCACGGCGCGGACATCCACACCGGCGGCCGAGAGGCTGGCTTTCAAATGATCGCCGAAGACGTCATACCCGACCCGGCCGATCATTCGTACGGCGGTATCGCCGGAGCCGAGCTTGGCGGCGGCGCACGCCTGGTTGGCGCCTTTGCCGCCGGGGATCATTCGGAAATCGCCGCCGAGAACCGTTTCGCCGGGCGCCGGGAGACGATCCACCGCGACGACGAAATCCATGTTGAGGCTGCCGGCAACCACCAGCGTGGTCATCGGCCCAGATCAATGCCGAACTTTTTCAGTTCCTCGGCGTAGTAGCGGCGATGCAGCAGATCCCACTCTTCGGTGCCTTCTGGAATGTCTTTTTTCTGCGAACGAATCTTGGTTCGGGCCGCGCGATCCACCTTCTCCTCCACGGCCAGGAGCTCGGTCATGGCCTTGACGATTTCCAGCCGGACGTCGTTGGGGTCCTTCTTGAGCCTGAATTCCCGCGCTTTTCGGAAAGAACTGACCAGCTTGTGGGAGAGGTCGTTAATCTTGTCGCGGGAGAGCTTCATGTTGTCTCCCGTGTCGCGGCCGGCGGC
>JBEKHQ010000723.1:0-2738 GCA_050012195.1 Bryobacteraceae bacterium
AACGGCTGAACCATCCGAATATCGTTAGGTACTTTGATAGCGGCCTGGCCGAGGACGGGCATCGCTACCTGGCGATGGAGTATGTCGAAGGCAAGCCGATCACTGAATATGCCGACCAAAAGGGATTGTCGGTCCACGGCCGCCTGGAGCTTTTCCTGGAAGCATGCGCCGCTATCGAGCATTCACATCATCACTTGGTGGTGCATTTGGATCTCAAGCCCGCGAACATTCTAGTCGACAAGGATGGGTTCGTGAAGGTGATCGACTTTGGCATCGCGCGACGGATTGAGGGCCGGGAAGCGCCTGAGGCATCGGGCGCATTCTCCGGTCCCTACGCCAGCCCGGAACAGGTTCGGGAGGGCGGTCAGGTGGGCTATCCCGCCGATATATACGCACTCGGCGCAGTGCTCTATGAGCTGCTATGCGAACACGAGCCCTTTGATCCGCTGCTGGCGGCCGGCGAGTTGGAAAGGCAAATCGTCGAGGAGATGCCCCGCCCGCCCTCGGTTGCATTGAGCCGCTCGAAACTGAAAGTGAGCGACGCTGGCAGACACTTTCGGTTGGAGGCCGATGCAATCGCCAAGATGCGTGGGGGTTGCCGGCTTTCGGAAGCGCGCAAGTTAATTTCGGGCGACCTTGATCGCATCTGTCTGTTCGCCTTGCGCAAAGAAGCCGCGCGCCGGTACAAATCGGTCGACGACCTCCGGTCCGATCTGGAGGCGGTACTGGAAGGGCGCAAACCGGCCATCGCCCGGTCGGGGGACCCGATGTATTCGGCTCTGCGGGCGGCGCGCAGAAAACCGTTGGAGGTGCTGGCGACGCTCGCGGCGATTACCGCAGTAGTGACGGCGTTTATATTCTTCGCGACGTTCTCCGCCGGTATCAATGCCAGTCTCGAAAGCACACGCGAATTGAAGCACTTGGCCGAATCAAGTCTAAACGAGTTGCGCCAACAACTCCGTCCACAACTGGCGGCCGATTCCCCTTCAAGCGCCGCCTTGCAGGTCTTGGATAGCGTCGTGCAGACCGCCACACCGAACCCCAAGACGCAGACATTCTGGGACCGGATGCGCGACGATTTTGTGTTGCAGATCCGCCACATTACCGGGACAATGCATAAAGATGATCTGCGCAACGTGCCATAGCGAGTTGCTCGACGGCGCCGCATTCTGCAATCGCTGCGGCGCTACGGTGCGGCGCGTGCGCGTCGGCGTGCGATACGCCGGATTCTGGCGCAGGGTGCTGGCCGTGGTTATCGACCTGATACTTCTGGCGCCGGCCATCGAGTTCGGGAAAGAGTTCTTCTATCAAACGGAATGGCGATGGGATGAGCGGGGGATGGGGGAAATCGCGGCTCCCAGCACCCCGGCCGAGAACTGGGAAACCGGCATGGCGATGTGGAAGCAGATGGCCGCCCTTGGGACGCTGGTCTTTTTCGTGGCTATGCCCTATTACGCGCTGACCGAGAGTTCAGAACTGCAAGGCACGTTAGGGAAACGCATTTTGCGTCTGAAGGTGACCGGCTTGAATGGCGAGAGAATCCGCTTTGGACGCGCGTTCGTGCGGTATTGGGCGCGCATGATCTCCGCCATGCCATGGCAATTCGGATTCGTGATGGCCGCCTTTACTTCCAAGAAACAGGCTTTGCACGATATCTTGACGAAGACACTGGTCGTAAGGGCAGCCGAGGAAACGGAGCCGTCCCCCGCGCCGTCTGGCGCCGTCTGTCCGAAGTGCTTATGCGAGCTGCTGAGCGGTGCCGCGTTCTGCAATTGGTGCGGGTCAGCGGTCCAGCTCCCGCGGCCGGCTGCGCGATATGCGGGATTCGGACGCAGGGCGATGGCGCTCGTTCTGGATCTCGCGATCCTCATGCCGATCGTGGCGATCCTGCTAAAGAGTTTTCCGCCGGTGTCTCCGGAAGAGTTCAAAACGATGCAGCAACGGAATGGCGATCGCCTAACTGGCTCCGAACGCATCGACGTCAATTCCATGATCACGGCACGATTTCTCTATCTCTGTGCGTTGGTCTTCAGCGTCTCCGGAGCGTACTCCGTGCTGTCTGAAAGTTCCGCGCTCCAGGGCACCTTGGGAAAGCGCGCGCTCGGCCTGAGAGTTACAGACTTGAACGGCCGGAGAATACGTTTCGGGCGGGCGGTGGTACGGTATCTCGCGCATATCCTTTCCACCTGGCTTTGGTTCGCCGGATTTATTATGGCCGCTTTCACTTCCAGGCGACAGGCACTACACGACATACTGGCCGGAACTCTGGTAGTGGAAGCCGGTTAGACGCTGTCCTGCATGGCGGCCTTGACGAAAACCGTGGCGCGCTTCAGATTCCGGCGAAAGCTGGCGACTGACAATCCCAGGGCGCTGGCCGCCTCCTCGTTGGTCAATCCTGCGAAGAATCGCAATTCCAGTGCATCGGTTGCGTCGGGATCGCGTGCCGCGAGCTTGGTCAAGATTTCGTCCATGCCGATCACCTTGTCAAGCTTCACAGTCGCTTCCGGCGCCCAATTCTCCACCTTTTCGAACTGCACGCGCGCTTTGGGGCTGGGTTTGCCGTGCGTTATGGCGGCGCGGGCGTAGTCCACCAGGATGTAGCGCATGCGGCGCGTGAGCATGTTAATGAGATCCTCCTCCGTTTGCGCCGCGCTGAAGACCTGGCCGCCGGCCTCCAGTATCTTCTCCATCACTCTCTGTACCAGTTCGGAACCGCTGGGGCCGAAGGTGTGGCCGGG
>JBEKHQ010000724.1:0-2736 GCA_050012195.1 Bryobacteraceae bacterium
GTCAGGCCGGTGTCTTTCAGCGTCTCGCCCTTTTCGATGCTGGAAGACTTGTCGGAAACCAGCGTGGTGTCAGCGCCCAGCGCCTTGGCGGCCAGCTCGAAACTGGTGCGGGTGCGGGTCGAGGACTCGTAAAAGAGCAGCGCGACGCGGCGCTTGGCCAGGATGCGGGCGCGCGTGAGCGGGTCCTGATTCTCAAGGGCCGTGGCGCGGGCTAGGAGGCGGCTCAGGGCATCAAGGCTCAGGTCCAGAACCGAGAGCAGCGAGCCAGGATTGTAAGGAAACGGCGAGGCGGCAACGGGCGGAGTGGTCAGCGGACGGCGTGCTTTGGTTGCGGTCGGGCTCATGTTTCCAGCTTCCAGCTCCCATCCTAGCCGCAAAAACAAGACGCGGCGAAGATGGGGCACCCAGATTTCAATCCCAGCACAAGCACTCAATCGGCGCGCTCGACCAGCAGAACCTGCTCGTCGGCGTCGATCTCCTGAAACTTGACTTCGACGATCTCGCGGCTGCTGGTGGGCACGCGCCTGCCTACGTAGGTGGCCTCAATGGGCAACTCGCGGTGGCCGCGGTCGATGAGCACGGCGAGTTGCACGCGGCGCGGGCGGCCATGATCGAAGAGGGCGTCCATTGCGGCGCGGATGGTCCGGCCAGTGTAGAGCACGTCGTCGCAGAGGACCACATCGCGGCCCTCGATCTCGAAGCCGATAGCACCGGGAATGACCACCGGGCGAACGCCCTCGGTCGTCAGATCGTCGCGGTAGAACTGAATGTCGAGGACGCCGGTGTCCACGGGACGCTTCTCGATGGCGGAGATGAGTTTTCCCAGACGGCCGGCGAGCGTGATGCCGCGGCGCTTGATGCCGACCAGCGCTAGGTCCTCGCTGCCGTTGCTCTTCTCGACAATCTCGTGCGCCAGGCGCACCAGGGTGCGCTCGATCTCCGAGGCGGACATCAGCCTGCCTTTGGGGCGCAATTCGGATTTGTTTTGGGGATCATTCATAAGCAGATTCTCGTCGCTTGTCTCTCGAAGGATGATACGGGCGGTTGCCGGTCGGGGGCAAGTCGCGGCGCGGTTGGACTATATTTCTGGTCTGCGGGAACGGGCCATGAAGCGCGCGCTCATGGCGCCGCCGGCAATGGCGAAGAGGGTCAAAAACAGCGAACTTACGGCCAGGGAGCCGGCCCACATTCCGGCGCGGCCCTGGGGCGAAAGTATAACGGCTTGCATATTGGCAAAGATGGTCTGCGCCTGCGCGGCATCGGCGGAGCCCATCCCTGCCAACGACTGCTGAATCTTCTGCTGGAAGGGAGCGACGAAGGTTTGCGAATATTCCGCATCGATCCGACTGTCCTGGTGGAGAACGAATCGCTCGACAAAGAGTGCGGCGGCGCTGGCTCCATAGGCCATCCATGCGCCGAGCAGGCCGGCAACCAGACCGATACGGGCGCCTGCTCCAAAGGTGATCCATGCGGACCGCTGGTTGCGGATATACACCACCACGGTCAAGGATGCGGCCGCGGCCATCCAGAGCAGCCCCAAACCGCCAACCGGCGAACGTTCGCTGGAGAGCGCTCCCGCCGGGAGAGCCAACAGCAGGGCCGCGCGCAAAGCCGGCTTCCAGGCAACGGTTGCCGCATCGCGCACCGGTTCGCTTCCTGGCTCGGGCGGGGATTGCTGGGCAACGTCGGCGGCGTACTGAAGTTGCGGCAAACCGCAAGAGGGACAATAGCAGTTTTCCACCAGGACAGTCTGATGGCAGCGAATGCAGACGATTTCCATATATTTAAGAGCCTATCCCATTCCGTGGAAACGCGGTGCGAGGGCGCGGATGAGAGCGCCGCCCCGCGGAACATCGGCCTCGCGCGTCATTGGGCCTTGCTTGCGATCAGAGGGATGCGCGATTTCCAGAGATACGGAAGCGGCGCATAGGTCCGATGATGACAGAGCGTGCAGCGCACCGGAAAGCGAAGGGACAGCAACTGAAAGAGATCGCGCCTTCTGAACCTCGAAGGACGAAAGTCGGAGCGATTGCACCGATAACAGAACATGAGCATCGTGACACCATCCACCGCGAAGCGATTTCGCAGTCACGGGGTGAAAAAGCGAACTGGGAACGATCCTCGCCATCTTCCCGTGGCGTACGCGTAATCCCAGTATTCAACTTGATTCAGCTTATCGTTGAGCAATACTAGACTCCAAACGCGGAATCGGCAAGAAAAATGTTTTTGTCGGCCAATACAATCCAGAAGCGGCGTCGATGCGACGGTCTCGCGAGGGGGATGAGGGCGCAGCGGAGTCCGATCCGAATCGCCGATCGCGGGGCGAAAGAGCCATCCATGAAACCGGGACTCGATCCTCCCCGCCGGACGGATGCATTCTCTCTTTGCCGCAGTCCCTTCAAGGGTTCCTAGAATTGCCAGACCAACCCGCTGGAGATGCGGCCGAAGTTGGTGGGCAAGCCGGGGATCCGGTAGGGGACATTCCACTGAGTGTAGAGGGCGAAATTGGAGTACTGCAGGCCACCGTCCACGCGCAAAGAGATGTGCCGCGCGAGGGGCGAATCCAGGCCTCCGCCGACAAACCCGCAAAACGAAGCGGTGCTGCCGGGTGAACCGTTCGCGCCCCAATTCTTGTTCGCGCTGACGTCTCCCATCAATCCCTCGGCAAAGACGGTCTCTCTGCCAATGCGCCGACTGTATTGTCCGCCGCCCATGACATACAGGAGGCGCTGCGGC
>JBEKHQ010000725.1:0-2734 GCA_050012195.1 Bryobacteraceae bacterium
TGGAGCTAGACGAAAAGTTGGTGGAGGCGCTGCGTCCGCACATCGCCTGGGTCGATCCCGCCGTCCAACTTTGGAATCGCCCGTTGATCGAAAATCTGCAATATGGATTGCCTCACGGCGCGCGAGCCCCGATAGAAGATATCGTCGAAGCCGCCGGCCTCGGCCGCGTGATCCAGCGGCTACCCGGAGGTTTGGAGACGCCGCTTGGCGAGGGCGGGGGATTAGTCTCGGGCGGCGAGGGCCAACGCGTCCGGTTCGCGCGCGCCCTGCTGCGCCCTGGCGTCCGCCTGGTGATTCTAGACGAGCCCTTCCGCGGCCTCGATTCCAGCGAACGCCGCAGGTTGCTGGAGCGCGCCCGCGAAACCTGGCGCGATGCGACGCTGCTGTGGATCTCCCACGACATCGCCGAGACGTTGGCATTCGATCGCGTGCTCGTTCTCGAAGAAGGCCGCGTGGTTGAGGACGGCGATCCGCGCGACTTGATGGAGAATCCAGCTTCGCGCCTCCATGCCATGTATCAAGCCGAGTGCGCGGTGCGCGATGGGTTGTGGTCGAGCGCCGATTGGCGCAGACTGCGGCTTCAGGATGGCGTCTTAATCGAGCCATGAATCAACTGTTCTGGCCGTCATCCCGACTGAACGAGGCGCTAGCCGCATTCGCAGCCGCGCGAAGCGCCACGCCGGCGCCCCCGAACTTTTCACCCGAGTGGCTCGAAGCCGCCGCGCAGTCTATCGGGATCGAGGCCCAGGCGGTCGAAATCCCCTACCCAGATCTCGACCGCCATCTGCTCGCCCTGGGTCCCGCGCTCTTACGCGTACCTTCGGAAAACGGTCCGAGTTTTCTCGCCCTTCTTCCCGGTAAACGCCTTCGCGTGCTCGCACCCGATCTCAGCCGGCAGCGCCTTTCTTTTTCCGCGCTCTCCTCCGCGCTCACCGCAGCCCTGGAGACGCCGCTGCTTACGGAGATCGGCCAACTGCTCGACCGCGCGCAAGTCCCGCCGGGCCAGCGGCCTTCCGCGATTCGGGCGATCCTCCGCCAGCGTCTGAGCGAAAAGCGCATCGGCGGCATCTGGCTCCTGCGCCCACCGCCTTCCGCCGATTTCCGGCGCCAGCTTAAGCAGGCGGGCGTGTTCCGTCGATTGGCCGCCTTGGCCGCCGCGCATTCGGTCCAGTATGTTTTGTGGATTCTCGCCTGGTGGGTGGTGGGAACCAACGTCATCAATCGCCGCTCCGATTCGGGATGGCTCTTCCTCTGGGCGCTGCTGTTGCTCACCCTGATTCCGCTTCGCGTGTTGATCACCTGGCTGCAGGGTTTGGTCGCCATCGGCGCGGGCGCGCGCTTGAAGCAACGCCTGTTCTTCGGCGCATTGCGTCTGGAGCCGGACAGCATCCGTCATCAGGGCGCCGGTCAGTTGCTCGGGCGCGTGCTCGAATCGGAGGCCGTCGAAGCGCTCGCTCTGAGCGGCGGATTCCTGGCGTTGGTGGCCGTCATCGAACTTGCGATTTCGCTCTTCGTGCTGAGCGCCGGCGCGGGCGGCCTGTTGCAGGCGGGCCTGCTGCTCGCTTGGCTGCTCGCGTCCGGCGCTATCGCGTGGGTCTATTTCCAGCGCAATCGATCCTGGACCGAAGTTCGCCTTCGCATGACGCACGCCCTGGTCGAGAGCATGGTCGGCCATCGCACTCGTCTCGCCCAGCTCCCGCCCGATCACTGGCACGAGGGCGAAGACGAAGCGCTGGAGTCCTACCTCAAAAATTCGAAGCTCATGGACCGCTCCACCACCGCGCTGCTCGCGATCGCGCCTCGGGGTTGGTTGGTGCTCGGGCTGCTCGGCCTCGCCCCGTCTTTCGTAGCGGGCGGCAACTCGACTGCGCGCATGGCGATCGCCGTCGGTGGAATGCTCTTGGCCTACCGAGCGTTGCGGCGGTTCGCCAACGGAGCTTGGCAATTGGCCGGCGCAGCCGTGGCGTGGGAGCGCGTCGCGGTTCTGTATCGCGCCGCTATGCATCCGGAACTGATCGGTTCGCCCGATGTCGCCGCCCGGGAAACCGGGCCCGGCGTCGTCGATGCCCGCGATCTCGCCTTCCGCTATGGCGCCGACTCGAGGCCCGTGCTGCGAGCGTGCGCGCTGCACATCGCTCCCGGGGATCGCTGGCTGCTCGAGGGGCCGTCCGGCGAAGGAAAGTCCACCTTGGTTTCGTTGCTGATCGGTTTGCGCGAGCCCAATTCCGGCCGGATTCTCGCCGATGGCTTCGACCGCGCTACTCTCGGCGCGGAAGCCTGGCGGAAGCGCATCGCCTCCGCTCCGCAATTTCACGAAAATCATGTCCTGGCGGAAACGTTCGCGTTCAACGTCCTGATGGGCCGGCGGGGGACGCCCGGTCCCCGCGACCTTCCGGAAGCCGAAGCCGTCTGCCGCGAACTCGGCCTGGGCGATTTGCTCGACCGCATGCCGGCGGGCATGCTGCAAATGGTGGGCGAAACCGGCTGGCAGCTTTCTCACGGCGAGCGCAGCCGCCTCTACATCGCGCGTGCATTGCTGCAAGACCCCGGCGTGATCGTGCTGGACGAAAGCTTCGCGGCTCTCGATCCGGAAAACCTGCGGCGCGTGCTCGAAAGCGTCGCCCGCCGCGCCCGAGCCCTGCTGGTGATCTCGCACCGATGAGTCTACTTCAATCCGCCCACCAGAAACAGCGTCACAATGTCGCGCTGGAAGGAATAGGCGTACGCGGCGCCA
>JBEKHQ010000726.1:0-2730 GCA_050012195.1 Bryobacteraceae bacterium
TGGAGTTGATGGTCATCGACGTGGTGATGTCCGCCAGGCGAATGCCATCGAAGAGGCGCTGCATATCCGCTAGAGAGCAGATGGCGACGCCCACGCGCCCCACCTCGCCGGCCGCGAGCGGATGGTCGGAATCCATTCCCATCTGGGTAGGCAGATCGAAAGCGACCGAGAGGCCGGTGATGCCTTGAGACAGCAGATAGCGGTAGCGACGGTTGCTCTCATCGGCGGTGCCGAAGCCGGCGTACTGGCGCATGGTCCAGAGGCGTCCGCGATACATGTCGGGATAGATGCCGCGCGTATAGGGGTACTGGCCTGGAAGGTCGGCGGTCATGATCTGGAAATCTTGCCTGCGCGTAGAAAAGAATGAATGCCGAAACCGGCCATCAGGAGCGCGAACGGGATCTCCAACGCCAGCCTGGGGCCGCCGTCAGCTCTCTTCCAATCTCGAATGATGGCACTTATAGGTAGCAGGGCAAGAACGATGAAGAAGAACCCAATTAACTGATTCCACAGGATATGAATCGGCCGGATCACACCCGGCACCACATGGTCCAAGAAACGCTTCGCAGTGGAGAACATTCCGCTAGTTTTTAGTGTACCTTGCGATGCCGCTGGGCGGCGGCGCGAGGCCGATCCGCTACTGTGGAAAGCGATTCGCGCCGATATATAAACTGGGAGCGGAACGGCGGGCTGGGGGTACTACAATCTTGAATGAAACTGCGCTTGCTTTGCGAACATCAAGAAGGTAGAGTGATATGCTGAAGGTGGCCCACGAAGAAAGGGGCAACGCGTGGAAGAGAAATTGAAAGAGTTGATGCAGGAACTGGGCAACGCGATCAACGAGTCGTTGTCCGATTCTGATCGCATAGCCGCTGCCATCGGCGAGATCAAGCGCGCTGGCTACGACGTCTTCCTAGTGTTGGAAGCAACCATCGGGTTTAACAAGCGGGATGAATCCGCCGAATATGAATCCGAAGACGCCGAAGTAGACGCGGAGCCCGAAGCGACCGCCCCCAAGCGCAAGTTCGAGTCCACTGGAAAGATCAAGCTCACTTCGCAGGACCACAAATTTCTTAAAGCGCTGAAGATCGCGATCGAAGAAGACAAAAGTTAGTCAGACCGCGAGTTCCTGGTAGACCTTCCAAGTTTCAGATACCGCTTTTTCCCACGAAAATTCGCCGCTTCTGGCCAGACCCTTGCCTGCCAGCTCGGCCCGCAGCGCGTCGTCCCGCGTGAGTTTCAACAAACCCTCTCGGAGGGAGTCCACATCCCCGGGATTCACGAGCAGCGCTGCATCTCCGCTCACCTCCGGCAACGCCGACGCGTTGGAGGTCAGGACCGGAACGCCGCGCGCCATCGCCTCGAGCACCGGCATTCCAAATCCCTCGTCGAGAGACGGAAAGGCGAACACGGACGCGCGTTGATAGAGGGCTTCCAGCTTGGCATCGCTCACGTAGCCGAGCACTTGAATGCCCTGCTTTCGGGGGCTGGCTTCGATGCGCTCGAGAATTTTTTCGGACCCGTATCCGAACGAGCCCGCCAGAACGAGCCGCCAATTCGCGGGCGCCACGGTTTCGAAAGCTTCCACCAGCGTCGCGACATTCTTCCGGCGCTGGAGAGCGCCGACAAACAGAATCAGGGGCTCGCGCGGGATTGGAATTTTGGTCTCGGGCGGGCGCCGGACTCCGTGAGCGATCACTCGGATTCTGGCGGCTTCGATGCCGAGCAGTTCCTGGACCTGCCGGGCGGTGTGGCGCGAAACGGCGATGATCAGGTCCGAACGATCGGCGGCCGCGCGGGCTTGTTCGGTGAATCTGCGGCGGAAGTCGGGCGTGGAATAGTCGCCCGTCATCACGAACAGATCGTGGAAGGTGGAGACCGTGCGGGGATAACGAGTGGAGTCTATTCGCTGATTAAGCCCATGAAACACATCGGCCGGCGAGGCCCAACCTTTCCACAACAACCGGCGACCGGCGTTGCGGGGAAGGCTAGCGGACAATGCGCGCAGCGCCCGATGGGGGCGGTAGCAGAACAGGAATTTGGTTTGGGGATGGGCGGCCGCGAGCCCCTGGAGGATCTCGCGGGAGTACACGCCGACACCGGATAAGTTTCGGTCCAGACTATGGGTCGCATCCAGCGCGATTTTCAATCTGCCAGCATAACGGTTTTCGCTTGGCGGCGTTCTCCGATGAACGGTTGATGATTCTGGAGGTTGAACACTTCACCGGCCTGGAGCAGAAGGAGCTCGCGCAACTCGTGCTCCTCCGGCGTTTCGTTCGGCGAATCCGAAGTTTCGCGAAACTCGGGCCATCGGTCCGCCGCGCTGTCGTCCGAGCGGGGATACAAGTATTGCGCGCCGGCGATCCGCCGCTGGCGTTCGACGGCGTACCGAACGGATCGGGCCAATGGCGCGCACTCGAGTTCCGACTTCAACAGAATGTCCTGCGCTCCGTCGCGAAGCAGGCGGTTGGCGAGATGCTCGTCGGGTTCGTCCGCGAGAACGATGATGGGAGCTTCCTGCGCGCACGCATTGATTTCCAAGAACGTGTCCAACAACGCGGGGCTGTCGGGCAGACTCAAGTTGAGGAGCACCGCGTCGAAGCGCTCGCGCCGCAAACAATCCAGCGCGTCGGCGAGCTGGTCCACTTGTACAATGGCGGCGGCGCGCCAATTGCACCACTGACGATTCTCTTCGATCTCGATGAGAGCCTCGCACAGGAGTTGCTCGTC
>JBEKHQ010000727.1:0-2730 GCA_050012195.1 Bryobacteraceae bacterium
GAAGGAAAAGCCGTCCGGGGCGACTCGGGCGGCTTTTGTTATATTGGCTGCCGGCAAGGCGGATCAAGTCGCGCCCCTGAAGACCGGGTATTCTGGCTTCGTGCTGTTGAGGGAGCCGGTATGAATCCAGTCGACAAGGCGCTCTGGTTTATCGAAAGCCACTTTACCGAAGAGCTGACGTTGGACGACGTCGCCGACGCCGGCGGAGTGTCCCGTTATCACATGTCGCGCGTCTTCGGCATCGCGACAGGGTGGCCGGTCATTCGCTACGTACGCGGCCGCCGATTGACGGAAGCAGCCCGAACACTCGCCGCCGGCGCGCCCGATATTCTGGCGGTCGCCCTGGATGCGGGGTACGGCTCCCACGAGGCATTCACCCGCGCCTTTCGCGATCAATTTGGGCTGACGCCCGAAGAACTTCGCGCGCGCGGAAATCTGGACAACATCCAAATTACGGAGCCGATCAAAATGGACGAAACTTTATTGACGAACCTGGAACCGCCGCGTTTTGAAAACTTCAAGACGCTGCTCATTGCAGGATTGAGCGAGCGCTACAATTCGGAAACCAGCGCCGGTATTCCCGCGCAGTGGCAGAGGTTCGCGCCTCACTTGGGCCATATCGCCGGACAGGTTGGCCGAACGGCGTATGGCGTGATTTGCAATAGCGACGATGCCGGCAACACGGAATACATTTGCGGCGTCGAAGTGTCCGATTTTTCCAAAGCGCCCGCGGAGTTTAGCCGCCTGCGCATACCCGAACAACGTTACGTGGTGTTTAAGCATCGTGACCACGTTTCTTCCATTCGCCGGACCTGGTTCACGATCTGGAACAAGTGGCTGCCTGAATCCGGACATCGGCCAGCGGAAGGAATTTCGTTCGAGCGCTACGGCGAAGAGTTCGACGGGGGGACGGGAACCGGCGGCCTGGAGATATGGATTCCGATCAAGACGTAGTCTGAGCGAAGGTCGCTGGTGTACAGTGAGCAATGATGGCGGGCGCACTGAGCGATCTCACGAAATATACTCTGCTGGTTGTCGGAGCGTTGTTTCCAATCGTCAACCCCATCGGCAATGTGCCGATTTTCCTGTCGTTAACCAAGGGACTGTCCGACCAGGGGCGAACGGTGTTGGCAAGAATGATCGCCATCAACGGCTTGATTCTGATCCTAACCTCGATCTTCATCGGCACCCATATCCTGGCCTTTTTCGGCATCTCGCTGCCGGTGGTCCAGGTGGGCGGAGGGCTAGTGGTGATTTCAACCGGCTGGACGCTTCTGCGGCAGCCGAACGACGACGACGAGACTGGCGATAAGGGGTCCCAGCGGGAGTGCAATGAAGCCAACTACTCCCGCCAGGCGTTCTATCCTCTGACGCTGCCCCTGACTGTGGGGCCGGGCTCGATCTCGGTGGCCATTACTGTCGGCGCCAATCGGGCCGAAGGCGCGGAGTGGCGATGGCCATTGATAGCGGGAATGCTGCTGGGGTCGGCGCTTATCTCGGCGTCGATCTACTTGAGTTACCGGTTCGCCGAACGGCTGGGCCGGACGCTGGGCGATTCGGCGATGAACGTGATTATCCGCATGTCGTCATTTATCCTGCTCTGCATCGGGGTCCAGATTCTTTGGAACGGACTCAGCGCCCTGCTGCGGACGGTGATTCGGTAATTGTTCCGGAGGTTATTGAACGGGAAGGTGAACTCCGGGCGGGCTTAAGACGCCGCCGAGTCCGATTTGAATTTGAGGATTCGGGCCGGTCGAAGCAGGCCGCGTCACATTGATCTGGTACAAGCCTGCGAAGCCGGGCGCGATGCCCGCATAGGCGATGGCTTTGGGTTCGACGGCGGTTCCATCCAGGACAACGCTGAAATCCGCGATGTCGCTGAGCGGCGCGGCCTCGGTGGGCAAGACGCCGCTTTCCACCGGCGGGTTGGTCTGACCCAAGCCGGTTGCGTATAGAATCACGATGTCGCCGGGGGCAGCGGGCGCGGTGGGCCTGAGAACCGATCCGTCGGCTTTCGTGGCCACGGCGTTTTGCGCGTCCAGTTGGAACAGCGCGGGCGCGGATGCCGCCAGCTGGATGGGGATGGCCGGGCCGTCCAAGCCGTCGATTACCAATTGCAGATTTGCGGTCAAGGGAAGTAAGTCGGAGGGGACAAGGAAGTTGATCTGAGTTGGGGAGGCATAATAGAGGTTGGCGCCCTCTCCTCCGATGAGCACGCGCACCTGGGTTCCGGCAAGCGCGGTGGGTAAAACGCCGCCGAGAACGTCGCCCGCCGTGAGCGCCGCGGTTCCATAGGCTAGATTCTGGCCGTAGATGGTGGCGATGGTGTTCGGCGCGAGCGGGCCCACCTGGTTGTCGGCCGCGTTGACGATGCTGGCGGCGGAATACACCGGGTTATCGGGGAACGCGGTCGGGGCGAACGTCAGAGCTAGTGTCAGGAAAACGAGCGCCCGCATATTGCACTAGTGGGCCGGTATCGAGGAAGTCTCAGGAGTACTGGTGAGCTTTCAGCAGGCGTGCACAGATCAGAAGCAGTATCCCTGTGTCACCCAGTAGTGCAAGTTTTCGATAGCCTGGCGATGATCACTCTAGACGAGTTGTTGTATCAGACCGCCGACGAGGCACCGAGATGCGTCAACGTCCGAATACCCACGCCACCATCAGCGGGAACTCTTCTCGCCAGAATGCGCCACCGTGCGACCCAGCTCGCTCATTCA
This sequence comes from Bryobacteraceae bacterium, assembly GCA_050012195.1. GTDB lineage: Bacteria > Acidobacteriota > Terriglobia > Bryobacterales > Bryobacteraceae > Palsa-89. The sequence continues at coordinate 2,718 of JBEKHQ010000727.1, forward strand.
TGACGACATCCGC
>JBEKHQ010000728.1:0-2729 GCA_050012195.1 Bryobacteraceae bacterium
GCTGTATGTGTTGAGCAGGTAGTTGCGCAGCACGCCCGCTTCGACCACCACCGTGCGCAATGAGGGCAACCCCTCGCCGTCGAAGGGCGAACTGCCGAAGCCGCCTGTTCCGTTGGCCAGCAGCATGGCGTTGTCGTCGACGATGGTAAGCTTCGACGTGGCGATCTGGCTGCCCAGCTTTCCGGCGAGAAAAGATGCGTGGCGCCAGATCGAGTCCCCCGAAGCAGCCTCGAAGACAGAGCCGATCAGCGAGCGTGCCACCTCCGGCGCAAAGACAATCGGAACCTGCTGCGTGGGAACGCGCCGCGCGCCAAGGCGGCGAATGGTTCGGCGTGCCGCTTCTACGCCAATCGATTCCGGAGACTCGAGGTCGGCAAGCCGGCGCGCACTGGACCACCAGGCATCGCGCTGCATTTGGCCGTTGGCGTCCACGGCCAGAGGCGCCGCGGCAACTCCTGCGTAACTTGTGCTGTAGCCGCCCACAAAGCCGCGCGAGTTGGCCAGCACCTTGCGTCCGGTGGCCGCGTCAAAGCTGCCGCCGTCGGAGTTGGTGATGCGCGGGTCGGCAGCCAGCGCAGCCGCTTCAGCCCGCCGCGCCCACTCGATGCGCTCCGGCCCCGAGAGCGAATAGACGTCGTCGTAGTAAAGGTGCAGATCGTCCGCAACGGAACCGAATTCGGCGGCTTCAGGCAAGCCGGTGAAGGGGTCTTCTTCCGTAACTTTTGCCAGCGCGATTGCCCCATCGACGAGCTGGCGAATGCCTTCGGGCGTCAAGTCGCTGGTGGATGTTGAAGCCGAGCGCGTTCCCAGAAAAACCCGCAGACCGAGGCCGCGCGAGCCGGATTCCTTCAGCGTCTCCACTGCGCCCATGCGGACGTTGACGCTGAACTCGTCGCCCTCGCGGACGACTGCCTCGGCGTCGGTTGCTCCAGCCTTCATGGCCAGAGCGACCACATCGGCGGTGAGGGATTCGAGGTCGAGCGTGGCTTGATCGGGCAGGGTCGCGGCTTGAGGCATGGGTCAACAGTAACAAAACGGCTTGATGTTCGGCACGTTGACAGGATATGGTCTTGAGTTTGATCGAAACAAGGGTTGCAATAGTTATCTTATTATGATAACCTTGCAATGTCATGCAGAAGCGCGATGCGGCCCTCGATACGCTGCTTGACCTTGACGGCCTCACGCTAGTTGCAGACCCCATTGGGTTCGGTTTGTGGTCACACAGGTTCCGGCTACGCCGGAGAAGCCGCACGGGCTGGATTACTCGCTTACGCTGCATGGACGGAGCCGCGAACGGCTGGTGGGATTCGACAATGCTCATCCGGTGGGCAAGCAGAGGCGTGGCGATCCGCAGGATCATCGCCATCGTATTCGAACAGTGAGGCCGTATGACTACAGCGACGCCGCTACGCTGCTCGCAGATTTCTGGGCAGAGGTTGACGCGGTTCTGAAAGAGAGAGGGTGAAGCCAATGAGCACGCTGAAGGTTGGAATTGCCAGCTACGACGAGATGAAGGCGCTGACTATGGCCATAGCTCGCGGGAAGCGGAAGCTCGCGCCGCAGGAGCCGAGGGTCTGGTTTCCTTCGACGGAGTCGTTCGCCAAGGTGCTCTCGGCGGGGAACCGCGATCTTTTGAGCGTCATCGCCGGAAAAGCGCCTGGCTCTTTGGAGGAATTGGCGCAACTTACTGGGCGAAAGAAGTCCAATCTCTCGCGCACACTCAAGACCATGGCGAATTACGGACTGGTGCGGCTGGAACGTGGGCCGCGAGGACGGATTGCTGCTAAGGTGGTTCACGACCGGATCGAGCTGGAATTGCCGCTGGTGCGAGAGGATTTTTCGGCATAGGCTGCGCCGCAAAATCGAGGCGGCCGGCTACTTGCGCAGCATCTTCCGGTAGTATCTTTGGCTGTAGCCGTCTTGCGCATAGCACATTGAGCCAAGGTAGCATTGAGCGCCGTCGCGGCCCCAGTTGTAGGTGTCGTTCCAGTGGCATTCGAGACGATGGGGAATAAGCAAGTTTTCGAAGTCGGGACAGACCTTCAATGCCAGATTCTGCTTGCGGCGGACGCCGCGGTGGGCCAATTGCTTGTCGCATTTTGCGCTAGCAAGGCCCGTGATCGCCGCATAGGGGCGACGGTAGGAACGGCTCATAATGAACTCCAGGTACGCAGTAGCGTAACTAGGTCATGGCGGTTTCCTCCTCTTATGAGTTTACCTTGCCCGGACGATGTTTTTTGCGCCGCAGAATCCAGCAGGTCATTTACATCTCATATTAGAATGGATATAATCGGGAGATGAAGGCGCTTGAGTTTCTTGGCGATTCCTTGAAAGTGGTCAGCGAGTTCCCCAAGGACGCCCGTCAGGCCGTTGGTTATCAGTTGAGAAGGGTGCAGGACGGGAACTTGGCCGAGGATTTCAAGCCCATGCCGAACATAGGCAGAGGCGTGGTGGAGATTCGAGTTTGGGCGGGCTCTGGGACCTACCGGGTGCTCTATACAGCGCGGGTGGGCGACAAAGTGTACGTGCTGCACGCATTTCAGAAGAAGACGCAGGAAACTCCGGAGCGGGACAAAGAGATCGCCAGGAAGCGGTTCAAACAACTCATGCGGGGTGATTGGTGACCAAGAAAAGGCAAGTATTCGCCAATGTGTGGGACGCGATCGCCGATTCGCCGGCGGAGGCCGCGAACCTTGAAGTGCGCTATCATCTGATGGAAAAAATCTCCG
>JBEKHQ010000729.1:0-2724 GCA_050012195.1 Bryobacteraceae bacterium
CCTGCGCCGAGCGACGCCACCAGAAACCAGGTAAATCGGCCGGCGCGGTTCACTACTCGGAACCTCACCTCTTCGCCCGCGGCGGCGTCGAATTCGAGGTTCTTCTTGTTCCAGGTGTTGTCCACGCGCAGATGGTGATGGCCCGGCTGGATCGCGCGCGTCATCGTATGGTCGTACATCAAATCGGCGATCCATTCGCCGTCCAGCTTGATGATGACTTGGCGCTGCTTAAGATCCTCGGGCGACGTGCGCGCGATGGTTAGCCGCGCTTCCGACTCCATTCACCGGGCCGGCGGCAGCTTGAACTCGATGTTTCGCTCGGAATTCAAACGCTGCGACAGATCGCGATCGATCAAGTCCAGACTGGCCTGATTCAAGGTGTGCTCCGCGCTGACGTAGTGCAGCGTGGACCCCTCCATCCAGTATCCCAGCGCTTGCACGATGCTGTGGTCCTTGAAAGCGATCAGGTAGATGGTGGCGCCGTCGTCGTTGGCATTCCGTTGCGCCTGTTGCGGACCATTCCCGTAAGGATGCGGCGAGGGCGCTTGGTAGATTTTGAGGCCGGATTGCTGCTGGTCCCCGGAGTCGCTGTAATCATAATCGCGGACCGAGGGACTGGCTTGCGGCGGAACGAAGTTCTGATTGATTACCACCGAAGGAGCTGCGTTGGCCGGGGATTGGTCGCTATAGCCGTTGGCATATCCGCTGGAGGGATCGTATCCGTAGCCCGAGCCCGCGCCATAACCATAGCCGCCGTAATAATACACTGGGTACGGAACGATCGTCGCGCGCCGATGCGGAGGATGATTGGCGGCGATCGGAGTCGCCGTTACCGGGCGCTGCCCACTGAAGTTGAAGTACGGCCCCGTCAAGCCGCCGGGCGGAGTGGTAGGAGCGTGGCCCGTCGCGGGATACAAAATACTTCCGTAGCCGCCCAGAGACCAGAAAGGTCCCGAGTGACTCTGACCGAACGACGTTCCCAGTGCGCCCAGGAACGCGACCGCAAAAGCGAGGGAGCGCATGCGACCTCCTCTGACCGATTGTAACCTACAATCCCAACGGCCCGAACAGCTATCTTACATTAAACAGACGAAACCGGTGCCTCTAAGGCTACAGGCTTTTGCTGACGTTATAATCTGAAGAGATGCCGGAAGTACTACATTCCGTCTGCGCGCTCGATTGTCCGGACTGCTGCTCACTGCTCATCAATGTGAATGACGGCAAAGGCAGCCGCCTGCGTGGAGACCCATCTCATCCGGTGACGCGCGGGTTCCTGTGCGGGAAGGTGGCCCGGTACTTAGATCGCCAGTACTCCCAGGAACGGCTGCTTTATCCCCAGAAACGCGTAGGCGCGAAAGGCGAAGGCAAGTTCCAGCGAATTTCATGGGACGAAGCGCTCGATACCATCGCGCACCGGCTAGGCGCGATCTCGTCCGAATGCGGACCGGAAGCGATCCTGCCTTACAGCTACGCGGGCACCATGGGCTACCTGCAAAGCTCGGGGATGGACCGCAGGTTTTTTCACCGTCTGGGCGCGTCGCGCTTGGAGCGCACCATCTGTTCCGCGGCTGGCCTCGCGGGTCTGACGAAGACGAACGGTTTCCGATATGGCACCGAACCGGAGCAGTTTCCCCATGCCAAGCTGATCATAGCCTGGAGCGCGAACATCCTCGCCACCAACGTGCATCTGTGGCCGTTTATCGTGGAGGCTCGGCGCAACGGCGCGAAGTTCTATACCATCGATCCGGTGCGCACTCGCACCGGTCACCTGTCCGATAAACACTTCTCCGTTTTCCCCGGCAGCGATCTGGCGCTGGCGCTCGGGTTGATGCACATCATCATCGGCGAGAAGCTCTACGACGCCGACTATGTCGCCAGTTACACCGACGGATTCGAGGCGCTGGCCGAACGCGCGCTCCAGTATCCGCCGGAACGCGTGGAAGCGCTCACCGGGATCGACCGCGCGGACATCGTGTCGCTGGCGCGCGAATACGCCACTACGCGACCGGCCGTGATCCGTCTGAACCATGGCGTGCAGCGCAGCGATCGGGGAGGAACGGCGGTGCGGGCCATCGCGGCGCTGCCTGCACTCATCGGATCGTGGCGCGAAGTCGGCGGTGGCTTGCAGCTTTCCACCAGCGGAGCTTTTCACGTGAACAAGTCGGGATTGGAGATGCCCGAGCTGCAACTGAAATCGCCGATCGGCCGCGAAGCTCGGCTGATTAACATGGTCGAACTCGGTAAGGCGCTGACGCAGCTTGACGATCCTCCCGTGAAAGCGATGGTGGTTTACAATTCGAACCCGGCCGCCGTCGCGCCGAATCAGAACCTGGTTCTTAAGGGGATGCGCCGCGACGATCTGTTTACGGTTGTTCTGGAGCAATTTCAGAACGACACCGCCGACCACGCCGACATACTACTGCCCGCGACGACGTTCCTGGAGCACACGGATCTTTACTTCGCTTACGGCCATTTCTATCTGCAACTGGCGCGTCCGGCGCTTCCGGCGGCGGGCGAAGCCAAGTCGAACGTAGAGGTGTTCCGGTTGCTCGCCCAACGTATGGGTCTCGATGACGAATGCCTGCGCGAATCGGAAGACGACATGATCCGGACCCTGCTCGATTCCCCTCATCCGTTCCTTCAAGGCATCACGCTGGAACAGCTCGATCGCGATGGGTTCGTGCGCCTGAATGTCGCCCCCACCGGCGAGCCTTTCCTGCCGTT
>JBEKHQ010000730.1:0-2723 GCA_050012195.1 Bryobacteraceae bacterium
AGCGCCATCGGCGCGCCGGGATGTCCCGACTTGGCTTGCTGGACGGCGTCCATCGAAAGCGTGCGAATGGTGTTGATGCACAGTTGATCGATTTGTATATCGGACGAAACCGGCGAGGCTTGTGTGGTGCTCATGCGTTGCTCCTTATTTTTGTTCAGCGCTCAGCGTGCCGGCTGCCGCGCGATCCGCCAGCACGAGCGCTTGTTCGCGGCGGACCCTCCCGGCGGGAATGGACTCATCGCCGTCGAGCAGACGTTGAAGCATCTGTAACTTTTCGCCTCCGGTAACAACCCAAAGCACGCGGCGTGAGCGATTGAGCGCCGGATACGTCAACGTCATGCGCCGGCGGCCCTGGTACACGCCGGTGACCGCCACGTCCGCGTCCGTAACTTTAAGCGACGGGTCTCCAGGCACCAGGGAGGCGGTATGGCCGTCCGGACCGAGACCAAGGTGCACCAGATCCAGGACCGGCGGCGATCCGGCGAACTGCTCAAGAGCGAGGGCGTATTGCGCAGCGGCAGCTTCCAGATTGGGCGTCTCCACCGGCATCGCGTGCACCTGTTCCGGACGAAGCGGGACGTGCTGGAGGAAGCTCTCCCGCAAATGCGTGAGGTTCCGATCCGGGTCTCCGTCAGGCGCCACGCGCTCGTCTACCTGACAGATGTGGACGCCCGCCCAGGGGACGTCTTCGTTCGCCAAAGCTCGGAGCATTATCCAGGGAGTGTGACCTCCGCTAACAGCCAGGGCATATCGGCCGCGAGCGGCGATCGCGGAACGAGCATCGGCGGCAATGGCAGTGGCGGCCTTTTGCGCGACGGAATCGGCGTCGTCGAAAACCTCAAGCTTCATGGGCCTTCTTCATTCCTACCGCGGGTTGGCAAGGAATGCGGAGATCTTCCGGCTCCGTGGCCGAGGGGTTGTGCCAGCCGCCCGGAGGAGTAACTCTTTGCTCGACCTCGGAGGGACCCCAGCTGCCTTTGTCGTACGTATAAATCGGGGTTGCGGCCTTCAGCACAGGATCCACGATTCTCCATGCTTCCTCGACGTAATCCTGGCGGGCAAATGAGGTGGCGTTACCCGCCATCGCATCGCCCAGCACTCGCTCGTAAGCATCCATCTCATCCGGGCACGGGTGACGGCTAGCGATGATCTCGACGGCTTCGGTTTCCATCTGCTCGCCGGGACCCATCACGGTTCCGCCCAAAGCGATGGTCATCTCCGGACTGATGCGAAACCGCATGTAGTTTTGGTGGCCATTGTCCGGGAAGATTGAAGGAGGATTTCGAAACCGCGCCAAGACCTCCGTGCAGTTCACCGGCAAGTTCTTCCCGGCCCGAAAGTAAAACGGCACGCCTTTCCAACGCCAGGAATCGACCTCGAGTTCGAGTGCCGCGAACGTCTCAACATTCGAATCGGGCGCGACGCCCTTTTCCTCGCGATAACCGCGGAACTGAGCACGGACCAGATTCTTCGGTTCGACCGGGGCGATCGCTTTCAGCACTTTCACCTTCTCGTCGCGGATGGATTCGCTGTCGGCGCGGGCAGCCGGCTCCATCGCCAGGTTGCTCAAAATCTGGAAGAGATGATTCTGGATCACGTCGCGAATGGCGCCGGTTTGATCGTAGAAAGCGCCGCGCCCCTCGACGCCGAACGCTTCCGCCATGGTGATCTGCATACTCTCGATGTAGTTTCGATTCCAGAACGGCTCCATGAACGCATTCGCGAATCGAAACACCACCACGTTGTTCACCGGCCGCTTGCCCAGATAATGATCGATTCGAAAGATCGCGGATTCCGGGAATACGGAATGCAGGCAGCGGTTCAGCTCCCGGGCGGAAGCCAAATCATGCCCGAAAGGTTTCTCGACAATGATTCGAGCGGACTGAGCGCAGCCCGATTTGGACAACTGTTGCACCACCGTCTCGAACATCAGCGGCGGGATAGCCAGGTAGAACGCGGGCATCCGCGCGCCGTTCAGCGCCTTCCGGATCGCCTCAAAAGTTGACGCGTCGGAGTACTCTCCGCCCGCGAAACGCAGCAGCCCGCTCAGTTTTTCGAAGGCGGCGGCATCCACGCCGCCATGTTCCTGGAGGCTGTCGTGCGCCCGCGCCCGAAGCTTGTCCAGGTTCCAAGAGCCCCGTGCGACCAGGACCACGGGAACGTTTAGATGTCCCCGCTTAACCATCGCTTGCAAAGCCGGGAAAATCTTCTTGTATACGAGATCACCGGTTGATCCGAAGACAACCAGGGCATCGGAATGGGGCTCGCTCATTATTTTTCTCCTTCTGGGCTACTTGCCCGCGGATTTCTCCAAGTGCCCGCCGAATCCGAACCGCATCGCGGACAGCACTCGGTCCTGGTAATCCGCCTCGCCGCGCGAGCTGAAGCGCTGATACAGCGCGGCGGATAGAACAGGCGCCGGGACGGCCTCGTCAATGGCGGCCTTGATGGTCCACCGGCCCTCGCCGGAATCCGAGACGCGCCCGGCGAATTGGGATAGAGCGGGATCTTTCACCATGCTGGCCGCAGTCAGGTCCAGCAACCAGGACGCGATCACGCTGCCGCGCCGCCACACTTCGGTGATGTCTCGCAAATCGAGATCGAACTGGTAGTGTTCCGGGTTGCGCAGCGGCGTGGTCTCGGCGTCCATGGCGTGCTCCTGCTTTCCGACGTTGGCGCTGCGCAGGATCCCGAGACCCTCGGCATACGCGGCCATCATGCCG
>JBEKHQ010000731.1:0-2721 GCA_050012195.1 Bryobacteraceae bacterium
CACTTTGCCCGCGGGTTTCTGCGCGTTGGTGGCGGCCGATGGTATAGGTCCGGCGCGGCACGCGGTGGTGGCGCCCAATGGCGATGTGTACGTCGCTCGTCTGGGAGGCAAGGGCGGCGGCGGGATCGTCGCTCTCCGCGATGCCGACGGCGACGGCCGGTTGGAGATGAAAGAGACCTTCGGCGAGGGCAGCGGCACTGGCGTCGCGATTCGCAACGGCTACTTGTATGTCGCCAAAGTCAACTCGGTGGAACGGTACAAGATGACGCCCGGGCAACTGAAGCCCGGCGGACCCGCCGAGACGGTTGTCACCGGACTTCCCGGCGGCTTCCAGCATGGCGACAAGGGCATCGCTTTCGACGGCAAAGGTTCGCTCTACGTCAATATCGGCGCTCCTTCCAACGCTTGCCAATCCCGCGATCGCCAGAAGGGAGTGACCGGCCAGGACCCGTGCCCGATTCTCGAAAAGCACGGCGGCATCTGGAAGTTCGATGAGAACAAGCTCGGCCAAAAGCAGGAGGACGGCGTCCGCTACGCCACCGGCCTGCGCCAAATGCCGGCCATTGTCTGGCACGATGGTGCGCTTTACATCGTCATGAACAATCGCGATCAACTGGACGTTCTGTGGCCGGACAAGTTCACTGCACAGGAAAATGCCGAGCGTCCGGCGGAGCCCATGTATCGCGCGGTGGAAGGCTCGAATTTCGGATGGCCATTTTGTTTTTACGATTATGGCCAGCAGAAGCTGCTGCTGAATCCCGAGTACGGCGGCGACGGCAAGACGGCGGGCCGCTGCAGCGAATTTACGTCTCCGATCGCGAGCTTTCCCGCGCATTGGGCGCCCGTCGATCTCATGTTTTATGATGGCGCGCAGTTCCCGGCTCATTATCGCGGCGGAGCCTTCATCGCTTTCCACGGGTCTTGGAACCGTGCGCCGATGCCGCAGGACGGTTACAACGTTACCTTCCAGCCGTTCGCCGGCGGCAAGCCGTCAGGCAAATTCGAGATCTTCGCCTCGGGTTTCGCCGCTAAGTCGCCGCTGATGAATCCCAGCGATGCGGACGCCCGCGCCGACGGAGTGGCCCAAGCCCCCGACGGATCGCTCTACATCACTGACAGCCAGAAGGGAAAACTCTGGCGCGTGTTTTATAGAGGCGGCAAGTAAGAGGTTCTAAGTCTTGACCGCAGCTTCCTTGACGGTGCCGAAAACCGTGGCGCGTCGTTCCTTTCCTAGCGCGGTGACAATCGCGGCCAGCGAAAAGACGGTCACTCCGGTGAGCGCCATCGCCGTCGAGTAGGACATGTGTTCGGCGAAAACCGCCTCGATATAGACCACCGAACTTGCCAGCAGCACGCCGCATTGATAGGCGAACCCCGGCAGGAATGCGCGAACCGAATTCGGCGAAAGCTCCGCCAAGTGAGCCGGTATCACTCCCCAGGCGCCCTGCGTCATGAATTGCATCAGGAACGCGCCCACTGCCAGCAGTACGACGGATGGCGAGTAAACCCACAGCGGGATCACCAGAATCGCGAGCAGCAGCGCCACAATCATGGACCGCCGCCGTCCGAAACGGTCCGAAAGGTAGCCCACCAGCATGCCGCCGCTCATCGCTCCGAGCATCGAGAACGCCGTCATGGCCGACCGTTCCCGCGGGCTGAAATGCCATTGCCTTTCGAGGAACGTCGGATACATATCTTGAGTGCCGTGCGACGTGAAGTTCATCATCATCATGAGCAGCACCAGGTAGGCGAACAATTTCCAGTTGGCGCCGATCGCGCCGGCGAGGTCGCGCCAGGTTTCGTTCTTGTGCGCCTGCCACACTTCGGATTCCTTCACGCGGAAGAGCACGAACAGCGACAACAGCGCCGGCAAACCGCCGATGAAGAATAACGGCCGCCAGCCGGTCCGCTCGAAAACGAAGAAGAAGCAGACCGCCGCCAGCAGGTACCCGAGAGAGTAACCTTGCTGGAGCACCCCCGATAGGAATCCGCGCAACCGCGTCGGTACTTTCTCCATGGCGAGCGACGCGCCGACGCCCCAATTCCCGCCCATGCCGATCCCAAACAAGGCTCGGCATAGCATGAAGGTGGCATAGGTGGGAGCGAATCCGGTGAGCACCTCCGCGAACGAATAGAAGAGTAGATTGACGGCCATCGGTATGCGGCGCCCATAGCGGTCGGCCATCAATCCGAATATGAAGGCGCCCACCGGCCTGAACGCCAGCGTCAAAGTCACCGACAACGCAATTTGGGCGTCCGATTTGTGGAACTCCTTGCCGATGGCGGTGAGACAGAAAACGACCAGGAAGAAGTCGAACGCGTCCAGCGTCCACCCGAAAAGGCTGGCTAGAAAGGCGGCAACACGGTCGGCTGAGGTTTCCGTTGCGGGGCGCGAGGCTTGGGGCGCGGTCAATGATCCTCCAGGATTCCGGAACTCATTTATGATAGCTCTTGTTTCAGGACACGTATGGCTTCCAAAATTAACCGAGTAACCGTGGACCTGGCGTCCTTTCCGAATCTGGTCGTGATCTATCTCGGCATGCGGGTGAATTCGCCGAAAGGCCTCGTCACGCTGCTTCAATTCGGGCCGCGCATCGCGAAGTCCGTGGACGAGAAGCCGGACGGACTGCTGCTGCACGAGAACATCATCTATTCCTTGCTGCCACTGCATTTGGGGATGCGTCAGTATTGGCGCGATTTCGATTCGATGGAGGCTTGGGC
>JBEKHQ010000732.1:0-2712 GCA_050012195.1 Bryobacteraceae bacterium
GGCGGCCCATTTTGTTTGTAGCCAGTTGGGTACCGTGTGATCGACGTGCCGTAAGTATAACCGTAGAAAAAGTCAAGCGTAAGATTATAGCCAGCGATCTCGGCGGGTCCTAATGAGGGGTCCAGAATAAGGGCACAAGCCAGAGAAAATAGGCAGACTGTCAGGACCAGGATCGCTAGGGCAATCTGTTTTATGTCACGCTTGCGCATTTTACGTCTACTCCATATCTATAAGAGCCGATTCAGCAGGCGAAAGGGCGGCCTGCGAGTGCCCATCACTACACCGATCAGTTCGGAAAATTTGAGTGGCGCGCGGTCATCGCAGTCTGACAGTATAACCGAGGCCTGTTGCCCGTTTCAACGTGCACGGTAATCGGGATGTTAGCTTTTGCCGGCCAGCTTCGCCAGACGCTTGGGCGCGATCAGGGAATAGCTACCCCCGACGAGTTCAGCGACCTCATCCCAATCGATTTTGCCCACATCCAGGCGCAGCGCGACCCAGCCTCTCGGCCCGATGTAGGAAGGCAAGTAGAAGCGGGCCGGTTGAGCGGCCGCGAGCGCGGTGTTATCGCCGGGCAGCGCCTTGCAGGCCAGCGAGACGATGCCGTCGCCGTGATGGTCGTTCAAGAAATAGGCGAACGTGCGCTTCTGGACTGAGAAACCGGCGTGGCCCGCCATGTCGCGACGCGTCACTTCGGGCAGAGCCTGGCAGACTTTCGTCAGACGGGCGAGACAAGCGTCGATCTCTCGGGGCTTCAAGCGCCGTATCTTTCCGCCGCGCGCGCTTTCGCCTTGGCGGCCTCTTCGTCTCGATTCTTGGGCGGCGCATTCGTTTCAAGCGCATGAAGAAGCCGGGTGGAAACGGCCGCGATCTCATCCACGGCCGCCAGAAACGTGTGTTCGTTCGTCTTCGAAGGCTTTTGAAAGCCGCTGATTTTTCTCACGAATTGAAGCGACGCGGCCCGAACTTCCTCCTCAGTCACGGGCGGGTCGAAATTGAAGAGCGTTTTGATGTTCCTGCACATTGGCTCCAAGGTAGCAAAACGGCGCTACTTCGTCAGATAGTTGCGATGGATCCAGGCGTCGTTTTGAGCGCGATCGCGCGATTCGAAGAGGATGTTGTGAGCAGTCTCGCGGACCACCAGGCTGATGCGGTCGGTGAGCTGGCGGGCGGACGCTTTACCCGAATCGGCGTCGTGCAACGCGGCCGTCACGGCGGCAACCGTGGCCGGCGCGAACTTTTTGCCGGAGTCGAACTCGGACACGGCTTCCACCGAGCTGGCCCGCAACAGCTTCGTCCAAAGCCTGGCGAACAGATCGTGCGAAGCATACAGGTCGGCGCTGTTCACCTGGCCGTTTATGGCGAACGCGTAACCGATGACGTCGTTCTTGCCGTCCACCAGATTTTTCAATTCGCGAGAGTAGCCGTCGATCGACTTCTGAACGGCCGGTGTCGCCATGGTCATGGGAAAACTGGTGGGTGCGGCGGCGGCGCGCACGCCGATCCGAAGGGAGCTCGCCAGGCTGGCTTGAGCTGCCGCCACCTGGTTCCATACCTCGCGCTGATCGCTGTCCACTTTTACGGCCAGCTTGAGTTTCTTGGTCGCCAAAGCATCCGAGGCCGAGTTAAAGGTGGCGACGGACTCCTCGCCCCGCCGGGTCCAGCGCCCGTGCTCTACGCAGAAGGCGCTGATGTTCACGCGGCCCGACTTGGTGGGAAGAATGAAATCGTCTTTCAACGTCCGATCCTGCGCGCCGCCCTTGACGATGTCGCCCGACTCGATGAATATGTCTTCACCGGAGACGTTCTCGATGGCGAGCTCGTTGACATTGCGCGTTTCGTAAACCACGACTTTGCGCTCGGCCACCGCCTGTTCGAGCGTGACCAAGCGGGTGGTGGGACGGCTTTGGCCGTGAATCAAAAATACCGACAGGTTCTCGTGGACATAGGGTCCGCTGACGCGGTACTCGCTCGCCCGGCGGGGCTGCCCCGAAAGGCTCCGGATCGACAACATGGCGAAGCACGCCGCAAAGGCAACGAGCGCAATCAGACTACTGGCTTGAACTTTCATGATGTTCTCCTAAAGCTCCCGGCGCGGTTTGCCGGTCTCACTTCCGAAATGCCGCGATGGCGCCGAAACTTTCAGCCCTCGGCCTCGGCCGGTGCGCGGCTGGGTTATTCTGAGTCTTTCCCATGCGCAAGGAATCCTTCGATCCAGGGTTGACGACGCAGTTCAGCGGAGAGCTGCGCCGCACCATCAACAAGGACGGCTCGTTCAATGTGCAGAGAAAGGGCCTGCGCTGGCGGGACGCGAATCTCTACCTGCATATGATCGACACCACGTGGACCCGGTTCCTGGCGATTGTGCTGGTGGTGTTTCTGGCCGTCAACTTGATATTTGCGTGGGCCTACCTTGCGGTCGGGATCCACAATCTGCGCGGAACCGAACCGGAGCTGAGCGCTTTCCTTAACGCGTTTTTCTTCAGCGTGCATACGCTCACCACGGTGGGATACGGCAACATTTATCCGACGGGTGGAGCTGCGAATACGGTGTCTGCAATCGAAGCCGCCACAGGCCTGATGGTGTTCGCGCTGGTCACGGGATTGCTTTACGGGCGATTCTCGAGACCGTCCGCGCGGATTATGTTTAGCGATCGGGCGCTGGTGGCCCCCTATCAGGACGGCAGCAGCCTGCAATTCCGCGTGGCGAAC
>JBEKHQ010000733.1:0-4365 GCA_050012195.1 Bryobacteraceae bacterium
CACCTGACCAGTCATTTGATGAACTGCGCCGGCTCTATGAATCCGACGATCGCCTGCGCGTCTCGACGGCCGTCTTCAATTCGCTGCTGAATCGCGCGGAAAAAGTATCCTTTCCTGGCGCTTGACACTTTCTAACGCCCCGGTCTTAGCGGTAAAAATTTTCTCCCAGGCGTGACGCTTGAGCAGCTCCAGCACATCCGGAGCCAGCGGCTCCTGGCCGGAGACTCGCACATTTCTCTCCACGTTGTGGACGCCGCGCATGCCCGGGATCGCCCCCAATAGGCAGAATTCGGCCTGAACTCGCACGCTTGCTCGGGATTCGGATGCGCCGTCAGCTCCGAGCAGGAAAATTCGAATACGAACTCGCGGGGGTGCCCTCACACGGCGTCTGGGCGAACACAGGGAGACTGGCTAATGAACAAGCGGCAGCCGCGCCAGCATCAACTCCAGCGTAACGCCGCACTGGGCCCGCGCATGGGCGCTGTCTGAAAGTTAGTCGCACCGGCGCTGACATCGTGTAAGCAGGGTGTAAGCAGGCTGATGACTTACTTCCAAAATCGAGACAAGTCATCCCAGAAATGGACAGGCTCGATGCCCAGATCCCCGTGCGTTTCTATCAGTTATGTACGGTAGCCAAACTGCTCTATGAGCACCTATGGCTACCCTCTGGAAGGATATCCGCTATGCGATCCGCGTGCTTCTTAAGTCCCCAGGATTCACAGCCGTCGTCGTCCTTTCGCTCGCGCTCGGAATCGGGGCGAGCACCTCAATCTTTTCCATCGTAAACGCTTACCTCCTGCGCCAGATGCCGGTGGACCAGCCGGATCGCCTGGTAGCAATCTATGTCACAGCGCCCCAGTGGGGCAGTGACGTTGGGAATTTCTCCTATCCGGACTTGATCGATTACCGGAAGCAGGACGCAGGGCTTTCGGACTTTATGGGCGCCAGCGGAGTTCCGCTCAGCATGACCGATGGAGCGGAGCCGGAACTCATCTGGGGTCAAATCACGACCGGCAACTACTTTTCCGGCCTCAGAGTGCACATGGCGGCTGGCCGAGGCTTTGCTCCCGACGAGTATCGCGCGCCTGGAGAAAAGCCGGTGTGCGTACTCAGCTACAACTTCTGGCGGCGTCGATTCCAAGCCGCTCCCAACGTTGCCGGCCGGACCATCAAGATCAATGGTCATCCCTTCACAATTGTTGGCGTGGCCGAGCGCGGATTCATCGGAGCCACATTGTTCCAATTCGTCCCCGACGTTTGGGTCCCCGTCACGATGCAGCAAACCATCGCGCCGGAGTCTGGAAACTTCATGGAGGGCCGGGGAAATCGTTGGATGGATCTGCGTGGCCGCCTGAAGCCGGGTGTGACTCCGAAGCAGGCCGAGGCGGCTTTGAATGTGGTCGCCCGCGAGCTCGCGAAAGCCTATCCTCAAACCAACAAGGATTTGACCGTACACGTCATTCCCGGGGGCGCTCGAACGCAGCCTTGGTTGGCCGCCAATGGCCTCATTACGGCCACTACGGGAATCATGGCGGCAGTCGCGTTGCTGGTCCTTTTAATTGCCTGCGTCAACGCAGCGAACCTGGTCCTGGCTCGCTCGGCTGCTCGCGTGCGGGAGATAGCGATACGGGTGGCCTTGGGCGCAGGCCGTACGCGCTTGGTCCGCCAGTTGCTGACCGAAAGTGTATTGCTCTCGATGGCTGCCGGCGCGCTCGGTATTCTGATCGCGATCTTCTTCAACGCTCAGTTGACGTCACGGCGGTCCTCTTCGGCCTGCTGCCCGCTTTGCGCGCTTCAAGAATCGATCAGGTTTCAGCGATGAAGGGTGCGCCCACGGAATTGGATTTTGGCCCAGTTCGCATGGGCCGCGGAAGTCTATTGGTGATGGCCCAGGCTGCTTTGTCGTGTTTGCTGCTCATCCTCGGCGGTCTGTTCCTTCGTAGCATGCAATTTGCAAATCACGCCGATCCGGGCTTCGACCGGTCAGGCATCATCATGTTCTCCGTCGACCTCGACCTGCAGCGCTACGATGCCGCGCGAGGGCGCATGTTCCAGCAGACCTTGCTCAGCCGCCTGCACAACATCGCCGGGGTCGAAGACGCAAGCATCGCCACGCCCCTTCCGCTGGATGCGAATGATTCTTCGTCCCTGGTTTTGCCGGAGGGCTACGTGCCTCGCTCCGATCAGGAGCGCAACGTCGCGGGCGTCAGCCGCATTGGTCCCCGCTATTTCGAAACTATGGGCACGCGGATGGTAGCGGGCCGCCCGATTGACGAGCGCGACAGCGCTTCGTCCAGCCTCGTGGCGGTGGTCAATGAGACCTTGGCGCGCCGATATTGGGAGACGCCGGAGCGCGCCATCGGCCGCCACTTTGCTCCCGGCCAAGGCCAGCCGCTCATCGAAGTGATCGGCGTAGCAAAGGACGGCAAATACAGGACCTACGGCGAAGGCGCAACGCCATATTATTTCTCGGCCTTGGCGCAAGATTACCAGGGCCGCGCGACCATTCTGGTGCGGTCTAAACTTCATCCGGATGCCTTGATGCCCGCCGTGCGGCGGCAAGTGAGCGCCCTAGACCCCGCCCTGCCCATCTTCGGGGTCCGGACCATGCCTCAATTCCTGAACCGAATAACATCCTTTTACGATCTAGGCGCCTCTCTGGTAGGAACGTTTGCGGTCATCGCGCTTCTGCTGGCGGCGGTCGGTATCTACGGCATCCTGCACTTCACCGTGGCGCGACGAACTCGCGAGATCGGCATTCGCATAGCGCTCGGCGCGGGGCGCGCCCAGGTTTTGCGCCTGGTGCTGCAGCGGTCATTGCTTTGGGTGATGGTAGGAATTTCCATAGGCGTGGGAGTCGCCCTGGCAGTTGGCCAAATCACGGGAAGACTCCTTGCGGGCGTCAGCGGCACCGACCCGGTGACGTTCTGCGCGGTAATCTTGCTCTTCGGCCTGATAGCATTCCTGGCGAGTGTGGTACCCGCCCGCCGCGCCTCACGCGTCGATCCGATCCGCGCACTGCGCTATGAATAGACTACCCGCTGCGGCATTCGCGCCAGCCGCGCCTTACTATCGATAGAAATTCTTTTCCCACGCATGGCGCTTCAAAATTTCGAGAACTTCGGGCGTCAGCGGCTCTTGGCCGGAGATCCGCACATTTCTCTCCACGTTGTGGACGCTGCGCATACCCGGAATCACCGTCGAAACAGAGGCCGGCGCGATGCAAAAACGCAGCGCCGTTTCCGCCAACGACCCGGCAATCCCGTCCAGATCTGCCTGCACCCGCCGGACGCGCTCCTCCACCTGCTTCCTCCGGTCGCCGCGGAAGTACGCCGACCGAAAATCCTTCGGATCGAAGACCGTGTCTTCCGTAATCGCTCCCGCCAGGCTGCCTTCATCGAGGGGCACGCGCGCCACGACGCCGACATTCATCCGCGCGGCGAGCGGGAGCAGATTCTTCGCCGGGCTCTGTTCGAAAATGTTGTAAATCACCTGGACGGCGTCGATCAAGCCCGACCGCACCAGTTCCAGAACCGAATCCGGTTCGTGATCGTTGGTCGAAACGCCCACGGCGCGCACCTTGCCGGCGGTTTTCAGTTCCTCGAACGCGCGCTTCCACTCGTCGCGCTCCAGCCATTCCGGATTCCAGACGTGAAGCTGTTGCAGATCCACGGTGTCCAGCTTCAGGTTGCGGAGGCTGTCCTCCGTCGATCGGATAATGTAGTCGGTGGGGAACGCCTCCTCCAGGCCGATGCCGGGTCGGGCCGGCCACAAGCGATTCTTGGGAGGAATCTTGGTGGCCACATGCACCCTGTGTTTGGCCTCGCGCACCGCCTTGCCCACCAGCTTTTCGCTGTGCCCGTCGCCATACACCAAAGCGGTATCGATGAAGTTGATCCCTAACTCGATGGCGCGGCGCAACGCCCGGTGCGCTTCCTCGTCCGTTCCGCCTTGCCAAAACTTTCCACCGATGCCCCACGCTCCATATCCAATCTCACTTACTTCCAACCCGGTCTTGCCGAGTTTTCGATACTTCATCTTGAAGCCATCCTAGCGATAATGACATCTAAAGAAGCGGAGGCGCCATGGAGTCCCAGCATCGTGTCGTAATTCTAGGGGGCGGTTTCGGCGGACTCTACGCCGCCAAAGCTCTCAAGCACGCCGCGGTTCGGGTCACGCTGTTGGACCGCCGTAATTTTCACCTCTTCCAGCCGTTGCTCTATCAAGTGGCTACCGGATCGCTCTCCCCGGGCGAGATCGCGTCGCCGCTGCGCGCCGTTTTACGGCATCAGCGGAACACGCAAGTTCTGCTCGGCGAGGCCGTCGATCTGGATGCGGAGCGGCGGCGCGTGATTCTTGCGGACG
>JBEKHQ010000734.1:0-2700 GCA_050012195.1 Bryobacteraceae bacterium
ACCGATTATAAACGAGCAGACCCCCTCATTTGCGCCGACTGGTCGCTTCGGGCGATAATGCCATGGGTCCCCTGTGATTCCCTATGTTGGGTCAGACCATCCAGCACTATCAACTCCTGGAAGCCATCGGCGCCGGCGGCATGGGGCAGATTTACAAGGCCGAAGATACGCGCCTGCACCGAATCGTGGCCTTGAAGCTGCTGCCGCCGGGATTAGCCGCCGATCCGGAGCGCCGTAAACGTTTCTTGCAGGAGGCGCAGTCCGCCTCGGCCTTGAATCACCCCAATATCGTTACGCTATTCGACATCGTCACCGACGGCGACACACAGTGCATCGTGATGGAGTATGTCCCGGGAAACACGCTGCGCGCCGTAATTCCTCCGCGGGGTTTGGCGGTCGCTCAGGCCCTTCAGTACGCGACACAGATTGCCAGCGCTCTAAACACCGCGCACGCGGCCGGCATCATTCATCGCGATCTGAAGCCCTCCAACATAATGATTACGCCGACGGGCATGGTGAAGATTCTCGATTTCGGACTGGCCAAATGGGTGGGCGCCGGCCCGTCCGCGGAACAACCCACTATCGAGCAGTCGCAACTCACCAAGGAAGGTTCGATCATCGGCACCGTGAGTTACATGTCGCCGGAGCAGGCCGAGGGCAAACGAGTGGACGCGCGCTCCGACATTTTCTCTTTCGGCTCGGTGATGTACGAAATGGTCACCGGACGCCGGGCGTTTGAAGGGACATCCGGCATTTCGACGCTTTCGGCGATCCTCCGCGACGAAGTGCAACCCATTTACGAGCTCGCGCCCGAGGTTCCCCCTCTATTCGAGCAAGTCATTCTCCGGTGTCTCCCCAAAGACCCGGACGCGCGCTGGCCCTCCATGAAACAGATCGAATCGGCGTTGATCACCTTGCAGCGCCAGCTCGATCCAGCCGGCCCGTATGCGCCGCCCCTTTCCGCGGCGAGCGCCGAGATCGCCGAAGCTCATCCCGCTCCGGCGCCGGCGGCGCCATCGCGCGCCCCAGACCCTTCTCCCGTCGTCGCCGCCCCGATTCCGAACGGCGCCGCCGCAACGAAGCCCGTTCCGATCACCAGCCCCGATGTGCGCAAACCCTCCTCGTCCAGTACCCTCGTGCTGGTCCTGCTTCTGGTCGGTATTGTTTTGGTTGCGTCGGCCGGTGCGGGTGCGTGGCTGTGGTGGCAGAATCAGCATCGGCCCGCGCCTCCATACCAAGCTCAAGTCATGAGCCCGCCGGTGTCAACGCCCACAACCCCGCCTGCGGAAAATCCTCCGCCACAGGACGTTCCTCGAACCCCGCCGCCTGAAGCAGCTCCGGCCGCGCCTGTCGAATCCGCCCTGAAGGCGCCGCGCAGGACCGCCAAGAAATCACCCCTGCCGCCGCCGACGCAATTTACACCGGTGCCGCCCCCGGCCGCGTCAACTCCTCAGCCCAAGACGGAAGAGCCACCGGCAGCGCCGCCGCCACCTAAGCCCACGCCCAAATCCGCGCCGGTCGTTCTTACCCCGATAACCGTCAATGACGCCCTGCCCTTCCGCATCGCCTTGGCGCAGGATGTCCCCGCGGATGCGCTGGAGGGTCAAAGCCTGACTTTCACGGTGGTGGACGATTTCCAGGTCGGCGGAAAGATCCTGATCGCTAAAGGCGCGACGGTCACCGGCGTCATAGCCAGCGAAGCCGGCAAGAAGAGGTTCCTGGGAATCGGCGGAGGCAAAATGCGGTTCGAACTGCAACGCGTTGAGGCAGTCGATGCCAAGAAACTCAACGTGCGAGCCATGGCGGGACGCGCCAAGGAAGGGCCCACCACCCGCCCGTTTGACACCGGCCGAGGTTCCAAGTCCAAGGGACTCGCGGCGGTCCAAGGCGCCGAATACATCGCATACATCGACGGCGATCAAATCGTTTCGGCCCGCAAGTAGCTGTCCGCATGAGGATCCTCTCGCTCAACGGGGGTTCCAGCAGCTTCAAGTGCCGTCTCGACGATCTTGGGAACCGGCAACTTCCCGTCGCCCCGCCCGCGCCCCTTTGGGAACGTCACGTGGATTTGAGTCCCGGCTCCACAATCGCGTCCCTTTTGGAGCCGCTGCTCGCTTCGATTCCGGGCGGCGCCGACGTCGTCGGCCATCGCGTCGTTCATGGCGGCCCGTTCTATCGCGAGAGCACTTTTCTAAATGCCGACGTGCGAGCCGCGATCGCCCGTGAAGTCGAGTTCGCCCCCGCTCACAACCGCTTCGAGCTGGAAGCTATCCAAACCGTGGACCGGGTCCTCGGAGCCAAAGTCCCTCAAGTCGCTGTGTTCGACACGGCCTTCCACGTCACGCTTTCGCCGGCCGCCTACACTTATGCGGGTCCGTATGCGTGGTTGGAGCAAGGCATCCGCCGCTACGGGTTTCATGGCGTCAGCCACCAATACGCCGCGCGCCGCGCCGCGGACATGCTGGGTCGAGTTCCGCCAGCGTTGAGGCTCGTGAATTGTCACCTGGGCAATGGCGCTTCGCTCGCGGCTATTCGAGATGGGCAGAGCGTCGACACGACCATGGGCTTCACGCCGCTCGAGGGCTTGATGATGGGTACGCGTTCCGGCTCCATCGATCCTGCGATTCTCATTTACCTGCTTCGACACCGCGGTTACACGGCCGAACGGCTAGATCACATGCTGAACCAGGAATCCGGGCT
>JBEKHQ010000735.1:0-2698 GCA_050012195.1 Bryobacteraceae bacterium
AACCAAGCCTGGACTGACCGGCGTCAAGGTTCCCGGAATGCTCATTCTTTTCCGCCAGCAGGCGCCCACCGGCGGCTCGGAAAACACCTCGATGGACCACTTCGGCTTCCAAGTCCCAAACACAGCCGAGGCGTTGAAACACCTCCGCGCGGCCGGCATCCAGGTGGAATCGGAATTCAAAGGCACGGAGGGCTTTCCGAACGCCTACATCATCGGCCCCGACGAGGTGAAAATCGAATTGCAAGAGGACACCTCGCTCACCGTTCCCGCCGTCGCCTACCACTTGCATTTCATGAACGCCCCCGGCGATCAGATCAAGCTGCGCGATTGGTACGCGAAGAACTTCGGCGCGGCCGTCAAGAAGCGCGGCCAGCACGAGGCGGCGGACATCCCGGGCATGAATCTGACTTTCGGAGTGACCAGGAATCCGCCGACCATAGGAACCAAGGGGCGCTCGTTGGATCACATTGGCTTCGAAGTAAAGAATCTGGAAGCGTTCACGAAGAATCTGGAAGCGAACGGCGTGAAGCTGGACGTGCCGTACAGAAAGATTCCGAGCGCGGGGATCGCCATCGCGTTCTTGACCGACCCGTTCGGCACCTATGTGGAACTCACCGAGGGGCTGGATCAATACTAGCGCTAGCCGAAATTCCTGAACCCGTTCCAGAACTCGGGCCAGGGCTGCCGCAAACGCCGACACACGAAGATGTCCGGATGTTCCGACGTCTCTTCGTTCCGAACGCCGTAACGATTGCCGGTGTGGCTGGCTAACTCGCAAGACTCGAAAGTCCGCTCCACGAACCCGCGAGAAAATCCCAGCACGATGAGCGTTTCAGGCGGCGGTTCGCCGTAACCACGCAACCAATAGGAATTGGTCCCGCTGATCGCTTTGGGTAGCCCGTAAGAAGGGCCGTAAAGATCGATGGCGCCAGCCTCGCCATAATTACCAGCCAGGATGCCCAGTCTCGCGCGGTCTTGGGCGGGCAGGGAATTGCGAAGGAGGGCCACGGTGTCGGCCAGTTCCTGCCAGCCGATTTCCTCGCGCCAGTCGTCGCTCACCTTGATTCCGATCCTCCACCAGGTGGAATTCACCGGTGGGATGGGAACCGTGAACGCGACACCCACCACCGCGCCTACCGCCAAGGCTCCATACGTTCGCGCGCGCAGAAAGCGGGCTGATCGAGGTGCTTGTGACGACATGCGCCGCTCCCACTGCACGGCTCCGGCAGCCAGCAGCATCGGATAGGCAGGCGCCATATAGTAACCGCGCCCTTGCGCTATTGCGAAAAGGACCAGCGGGACAGCGAACATCCAGCCGATCGCGCGATACCGCCCGCCCTCCGGCGCGAAAAAATAGAAGTAAAGCCCCGCGATCCACAAAGGAATGGTCGCCACATTGGCAGGCACGAAGAGCTGTTCGATCAGGAAGCCTTTGGTGCGGCCGATCCGTATGTCGCGCGCGTGGATGGAGCTCAGAAAGTCGACCGAGATAAAACCGTGCTGTACCTGCCAGATCACGTTGGGAAGGAAGATCAGCAACGACGCCGCGACGCCGCACCACAGCCATCGGCTAGCCAGAAACCGTCGCGCCGGTGTAACGATGATGCCCGCGGCCAAGCCCGCCACCAGGAACGCCATCGTGTACTTCGTCATCATTCCCACGCCGATCGTCGCGCCGATCGCGACCCACCAGCGCGGGTCCTCGGAGTTGAGCAAACGAATCACGAAGTAGGCGACCGCTACCCACCACAAATAGTCGAACGTGACGTATTGGAATAGCGAGCCCGCCGCCAGCGAGACCGGCGCAATCGCCACCGCTAGTCCGGCGATGATCTGCGCCCAGCGCCGGCCCCCGAGTTCGCGCGCCATCAGACCGGCGAGCACCAACGCAACACCTTGCGCGAGCGCCGCGAAAAAGCGGATGCCGGGCAGAAAGGGCCCGAAGAGTTCCAGCGCCCCGCGCGCGATAAACGGAGTAAGCGGCGGATACGCCACGTAGCCCCACGCCAAATAGTGCGCATCATCCAAGGTGGCAAGCTCGTCCCGGTGGAACCCATAGTGACTGTTCGCCAGCGTCTGCAACACAATTCTTGCCACCGCCAGCGCGACCAATACGCGTGCCGCACTGGGGGTTTTCGAGATCGGCGCGTTATGCATCTTCAATGTCTTTCTAAAGATAGCAATGGCAGCGCGGCCTGCTACAGGTTTTCTTGCGACAGGCCGATAACTAAGGTGCCTGACTTAGTAGGTCGTACAGGAGGCGCCCTTATGTCCCTCGCGCAATACGCAACCGAATCCCAGGGCCTGGCGATGGCCGCCGAGCCCTCGCAAGCGCGGCCTGACCTGGCTGAAAAGAAGAAGAAACGCGTGGTAGTCAGTTTCGGCGGTACGGTGGTGTTTGGACTTGCGCTGGCCGGCTGGTACGTCGGAGACCGGATCTACGCAGCAGACGCGGCTCATTCCGAAAAGGTGTCTGCCCCAATGATGGCGGCGCCCCCGCCGGCAGCGTTCGTGATCTCGGTTCCAGCACGGCAAGCGAGGGAACTCTACTTAGAAACGGCGTCGTTGGGCGACAAGCAGGACTTAAGATTCCTCAAGCAGCTTTGGTACAGAGGTTACGGCGCGAAGATCGACCATTCCAACATCCTGATCGGTCCCTTCACGGACCGTTCGTCGCTCGACCGCGCGAGCCGCAGGC
>JBEKHQ010000736.1:0-2694 GCA_050012195.1 Bryobacteraceae bacterium
GGTGGCTCCGGCGCAACCAGCGTCGTGAGCATCCTGGGGGCGGCATGAACGCGCCTGGACCTGGGATTGTCTACACCGAGACGGTGGTCTACTCGCCGCCCGAAGCCTACGTCAACGACGTGCCCTATCAATTGGCGATCATCCAATTGGACCGCGGCGGCCGTTTGACGGGCCGAATCGCGGGGCCTCGCGCCGAAGTGGGCGATCCGGTTTCCTTCGACGAGTTCCGCAACGGCGTGGCCTTCTTCCACAAAAACCAATGAAACTAGCCCAACGGATGAACCGCATCGGCGTCGAGGGCGCCTTCAACGTACTGGTCCGCGCGCGCTCTCTCGAAGCCCAAGGCCGCGACGTCATTCACCTTGAGATCGGAGAGCCCGACTTTCCCACCGAGCGCCACATCGTGGAAGCCGCCAAACAGGCGCTCGACGAAGGCTGGACGCATTATGGTCCGCCGCAGGGTCTGCCCGAGTTGCGCGAAGCCATCGCCGCCCATGTTTCCGAAACTCGCGGCGTGAGCGTGGGGCCGCAGCACGTCTGCGTCGTCCCGGGCGGCAAGCCGATCATCTTTTTCCCCATGCTTGCGCTTCTGGAATCCGGCGACGAAGTGATCTACCCCAATCCTGGATTCCCGATTTACGAGTCGATGATCAATTTTCTCGGCGCCAAGCCGGTGCCGATCCCGCTGATCGAGGAGCGCGGCTTTTCCTTCGACTTGGATCGCCTGCGCGACAGCTTCTCGCCGAGAACCAAGATGCTTATCTTGAACTCGCCGCACAATCCCACCGGCGGCGTGATCCCGCCTGAGGACATTCGCGCCATCGCGGAAATGGTTCGGGATCGCGACTTGATCGTGCTGGCCGACGAGATCTACGGCCGTATTTATTTCGGCGACCGCCCCGTGTCCATCACCTCCCTCCCCGGCATGCTCGAAAAAACGATCATTCTGGATGGCTTCTCGAAAACTTACGCGATGACCGGGTGGCGCATGGGCTACGGCGTCATGCCGGAGTGGCTGGTGGAGGCGATCAACAAGCTGATGGTGAATTCCAATTCCTGCACCGCCAGCTTCACGCAACGCGCCGGAATCGCCGCCATCACCGGCCCGCAGGATGGCGTCACGAAAATGGTTCGGGAGTTTAAGCGGCGCCGCGATGCTTTCTGCGCGGGCTTGAACGCGCTGCCCGGAGTCCGCTGCGCCATCCCCGGCGGGGCGTTCTACGTTTTTCCCAATATTACGGGAACCGGATTCACTTCCAACGCACTGGCCGACGCGCTGCTAGACCAAGAAGGCGTGGCTTGCCTGAGCGGAACGGCGTTTGGCGCTTATGGCGAGGGCTATTTGCGGTTCAGTATCGCCAATTCGCAGGAGAACCTGACAGCCGCGCTCGAACGCGTCCGGCGATTTTTGGTCGCGAAATGTCCCGCCGAGACTCCGCTCAGAAAATAACCGCCGCCGTTTTCCTGGCCGCGTTTTTTCTGGCATTCACTTGGCGCGGCATCTTCGTTTACTTCAGCGGCGACGACGTCAGCAACCTGTACTTCGCCTGGAAGCCTCCGCTCGCCGAAATCGTCCAAGCCAATTTGTTCTTCTGGTCGCACCACTACCGTCCCTTCGGCGGCGCGGTCTACCGGACGATGTTTGGGATCTTCGGCTTTCACCCCCGGCCGTTCGCGATTCTCTACTACGCCGCGCTGCTCTTCAATCTCTGGCTGGCATACGCGGTCTTCCAGCGCTTGGCGCACTCGGATGAAGTGGCGCGGCTGGCGACGCTCGTGTTCGCCGTCCACGGCTGCCTGAGCTATCTCTACAACAACATCGGCGTTTTGTACGACGTCTTCTGCTTCACCTTCTTTTTCTCGATGCTGCTGGTCTATCTGCGCATCCGTGATCGGGACGAATATCCGGGCTGGCGAGAATTTGCGATCTTGCTGGTCTTGTTCATTTGCTGTCTCAACTCGAAGGAAGTGGGCGCCGCTCTTCCCCCGATCCTACTGCTCTATGAAGCGACGTTCCATTGGCCCCGAGAATGGCGTCTTCGAACGCTGTCGCGTTGGCTAACGCATGAAGCGCGAACGGCCCTCATTCTCCTGCTGCTCTTGATTCCCTACGCCGTTGGAAAGCTCTCGCCGCAAGGCCTCGCCAGCTCCGCCGCCTACGTCCCCCACGTCTCGGCGCACGCGTGGCTCGAAAGCACGGCCCAGTATCTCGCTTATCTGGTGTATTCGCCGCGTCCGCTCGCCGCTTCCGAGGTGTTCCTTTTCTACGGCGTCCTGGGCGCGCTGGCTCTCGCCACGCGCTCGCGCCTTCTGTGTTTCGGGCTGCTGTTCTTCGTCATTACGCTGCTGCCGGTGTCGTTCGTGTCGGTGCGGCTCGGCTTCGTGCTGTACCTGCCGCTGGCGGGCTTGGCCTTGTATGCAGCCGCGCTGCTAGCGGGAATCAAGAACCAAGCCGCTACCCATTTGCCGGCATCTGTTGGAACGCTGTTATTTCTTGTCACCGCCGCCGGACTGGCGGTGGTCCACGCGAGACATTGGCGGACGCCGCGCGAGTCGTCGCCTGTGAGAATTACCGCGAGACAGTTCAGGAGTCGGCTGCCGGATGTTCGTCCTGGCGCGGAGCTGTTGTTCGTCAAAGATGCGTATGGCGGATCGTTTGAATTGCTCTATACGCTCAGCCTGCTATACAACGAA
>JBEKHQ010000737.1:0-2691 GCA_050012195.1 Bryobacteraceae bacterium
CGCGTTCTGCCCGGCGAGCGATTCGTTCATGTACTGCATACACTCGGCGGGCGAGGTCTGGTGCGGCGCGGTGGCGCGGAGCAGGGTGCGGGTAACGGCCATGAAGAGTGCGGCCGGCACGCCCTTTCCGCTCACGTCCCCGACGGCGAAGGCCAGGTGGTGGTTATCCAGCAAGAAGAAATCGAAGAGGTCACCCCCGACGCCTCGGGCGGGCGTCATGGCGGCATGCAATTGAAACTCCCCGCGATCCGGAAATGGCGGGAAATTGCTCGGCAAGATAGACCGCTGGATCATGGCGGCATGCTTCATTTCCTGGGCGCGAAGCTTCTCGGCCTGATCCATCTCCGCCAAGCGGGCGTGTTCGATTCGGATGGCGGCGATGTTGCCCATCACCGTGAGCAGGCTCAAATCTTCCTTGGTGAATTCGCGGACCAGGAACGGCGAATCGAGATAGATGAGTCCGATGACGCGCTTCTCGGTTTGCAGCGGAACGGCCAGCATGCTGCGGATTTGATCCTGCACGATGCTCATGCGCGCGCCCAGCGCCTGGTCTTGGAGAGCGTCGTGAACCAGAAGCGAACGCTTGGAGTTGATTACCAGATCGCGAACGTGGGAACTGATGCGAATGCCCGCGCCTTTCGAGGCTGAAATCTGGAGCTCGTCGCCCTCGAAGGTCATCAGCACTCCGCGCGAAGCGCCCACCGCCTCGATCGAAAGGTTCATGATGAGGTCGAACAGTTTATCGAGGGGCATGTGACCGGCCAGCTCGCGTCCGGCGCGGATCAGCGCCCGGTTGTGGCCGCTGACGCCGCTTTCGCCTTCCTCGGCGAGCAAGTTGTCCAGGCTGGCGGTCACCATCGAGCCTTCCGCGGGAGCGGTGGGCGCCTTCTCCACGAAGACCACCGTTTGCGCCGCGGGTGCTGGCGCGGGACCTTCGGAGAACACCATGGCCAGATCTCCGGCGTTCACACGATCCCGGGGACGAAGGATCTGCGGCGCCGTGATCGGCGTTCCGTTTACCAAAGTGCCGTTGGTGCTGCCGAGGTCGCGAATAACCCAGTCGGATCCCTGATGCTCGATGGCGAGATGCTTGCGCGACAGGCCCGCGACGTCCCGGAAACACAGATCGTTGGACTCCGCGCGTCCGAGCTCATAGCGATCGCGATTGAGCTTAACGACCTTTGTCTCTCCGCCGGGGATGCGGATCGACAATTCGGGCGTCTTAATCGCTGACGCGGATGGTGCCATGACACTAGGATAGCGAAATGGTTGCAACCGTGCCGGACCAGGTTGAGGCACAATAGTACTATGCGGTATTTGCTTCTTCTTGCAACCGCCACCGGCCTTCTGGCTGCTTCGGAACAGAGACTGACGCTCGAGCAACTGAAAGCTTTTATCCAATCCTCGGTCAAGCTGAAGGAACCGGACGTGCAGGTGGCGAAATATCTTCACACCATCAAGCTGACCGAAAAACTGGACGACCGGACGGTGGAAACGCTGCAGGGCATGGGCGCCGGTCCTAAGACCGTCGGCGCGCTGCGCGAGATGGTGGACGCTACAGCGAGTCTGCCGGAGGCCGCCGCGCCCGCGGTCAAACCAGTCTACGTTCCTAAGCCGCCGCCGGATTCCATCGAACAAGGCAGGATTCTGGACCAGGTTCGGGAATACGTGATGAACTATACCAAGAATCTTCCAAATTTTATTTGTCTGCAAGTGACGCGGCGGGATGTGGACGCTTCCGGCAAAGGGTCCGGCTGGCGCCACATGGACACCATTTCGGCGCGCCTGACTTATGACGGGCACGAAGAATACGACCTCATTTCGCAGAATGACCAGCCGGTCCCGAACAAGAAGATGGATCAGTTGGGCGGCACCGTGTCGGCTGGCGAGTTCGGTTCCATGATGAAAGAAATTTTCGACGCTGATAGCCTGGCGCGCTTCGAGTGGGATCATTGGGGGACGTTGCGAGGCCGGCCCACGTACGTTTTTACGTACGACATCGAGCAGGAGAACTCCAAATTCCACATCACGGAAATGGACAGCAAGCGAGACATCATCCCGGCATATCGCGGTTTGATCTACGTCGATAAGGACACCAAGATGGTTACGAAGATCACGCTGGATCCTTACGACATCCCCGCCGATTTCCCGATCCGCGAGGCGCACGAAACGCTGGACTATCAATTCCAAAAGATCGCCGACGGCGACTACATGCTGCCGCTGAAGGCCGAGCTGACGATGCGCTCGCGCTATCTCAGCCGGAACGACATCGAATTCCGGTTGTATCGCAAGTTCGAAACCGGAAGCACGATCAAGTTCGACACTCCGGACGCGTTGCCGGAAGATCAGACTAAAGAGACTCCGCAGCCCGATAAAACTCCGAAGAAGCCTTAAGCGCGTCGGCCAGCGGGTCGGAACTTCGGTCCGCGCGGATCACGGCGATCTGCCCGGGCCCGGTGGGTTTCCAGCGCTGGAGCATTCGTTCCGACGCGAAGCCCGCGAAGATGCTGGCCAGCGGCACGCCACAGGCTGCGGCGACATGTCCGCCCGCCGAATCGTATCCGACGTAGAGGCGACTGCGGGCGATGTGTTCCGCGAATCCGGCGAACGAACCGTCCCAGGTGGTGATGCCGGCGCCGGCTTGAGATACTGCGTGCTCGACGCGCTCGGCTTCTTCGCCCCCAGCTCCTT
>JBEKHQ010000738.1:0-2689 GCA_050012195.1 Bryobacteraceae bacterium
CTCCATTACCGGCATCGATCTCGACACTCTGACGCCGCGTCCGGACGTGGGCGGCAAGTCGTCCCACGGCGGCTATTGCGGGCCCGCCGTGAAGCCCATCGCGCTGCACATGATTCAGCAGATTGGCGGCGACTCAGGTTCGGAGTTGCCGATTTCCGGAATCGGCGGCATCTCGGACTGGCGGGACGCGGCCGAGTTCATCCTGCTGGGGGCCGGTACGGTGCAGGTTTGCACCGCGGCCATGCATTACGGTTTCCGCATTGTCGAGGACATGCTGGACGGCTTGAGCAACTGGATGGACTCGAAAGGATTCCGAACCATCGAGGATTTTCGCGGCCTGAGTTTGCCTCGCGTCGTGGAATGGAAGAATCTCGATTTGAACTACAAGATCGTGGCGCGCATTCATCCGGAAAAATGCATCGGCTGCGATCTGTGCTACACCGCTTGCTGGGACGGCGCGCATCAGTGCATACATTTGGACCGGGGTGCTGAAGGCAACCGCGGCGGCCAGCGCACTCCCGCGCAAGTGGAGGCCGAGAGCCTGCGCAAGATCGCCATGACTCCGATTGCGAAGCTCGACGGCGCGGTTGGAAACAACGACGGCGCCTACGCTACGCCCCTGGCCCGCATTCCGCGCGTGGATGAAGACGAGTGCGTCGGCTGCAACCTCTGCGCGCTGGTGTGCCCCGTGGACGAGTGCATCACCATGGAACGGATCGACACCGGCCGGCCTCCCGAGTCTTGGGAACAACGCATGGCGGCGATGGAACAGGGAGGCAATGGCGGATGAGCATATTGATCCGGAACGGCACGGTAGTGAACGCGGATGCGAGCGCGCCGGCCGATGTTCTGGTGGAAGGCGAGAAGATTAAAGAGGTTCGCCCCGGCATCCCGGCGGAAGCGGCCGATAGAGTGATCGACGCCACCGGACTTCTGGTCATGCCCGGCGGCATCGACGCGCACACGCATCTCGATATGCCGTTCGGCGGAACCACGTCCAGCGACGATTTCGAAACCGGAACTCGCGCGGCGGCTTTCGGCGGGACCACAACCATCGTCGACTTCGCGATTCAAGCGCGCGGCACGCGCATGCGCGACGCCCTGGACACCTGGTGGAAGAAAGCCGAGGGACGCGCGTGCGTCGATTACGGCTTGCACATGATCGTCACCGACCTTGGCGGCGCGGGTCTGGAAGACATGGACGACCTGGTGCGCGAGGGC
This sequence comes from Bryobacteraceae bacterium, assembly GCA_050012195.1. Lineage (GTDB taxonomy): Bacteria > Acidobacteriota > Terriglobia > Bryobacterales > Bryobacteraceae > Palsa-89. The sequence continues at coordinate 1,222 of JBEKHQ010000738.1, forward strand.
GTGGCGAGCTTCAAGCTGTTCATGGCCTATCCCAACGTGCTGATGGTGGACGACGCCACCATCTTCCGCGCGCTCTCCCAGACCGCCAAGAACGGCGCGCTCATCTGCCTGCACGCCGAAAACGGCGGCGTGATCGACGTGATCGTCCAGCGCGCGCTGGCGGAGGGCAAGAAGGCGCCCATCTACCACGCGCTCACTCGTCCGGTCACGGCGGAAGCCGAAGCGGTCCATCGCGCCATCGCGCTGGCTGAGATCGCCGGCGCGCCTGTGTACATCGTGCATCTGTCGTCCGAAGCCGCATTGAACGAAGTGAGGGACGCGCGCTCTCGCGGCCTTCCGGCTTTCGCCGAGACCTGTCCCCAATACCTGCTGCTGTCGATCGAAGAGCTGGAGCGACCCGATTTCGAGGGCGCGAAATATGTGTTCACGCCGCCGCTTCGCGAGAAAAGCAATCTACCGAAACTCTGGGATGGGCTAACGCACGACCATCTCCAAGTTGTCTCCACCGATCATTGCCCGTTCTGCTTCGAGGATCAGAAAATACTCGGCAAGGACGACTTCACCAAGATTCCCAACGGCGGCCCGGGCATCGAGAACCGGCTCCAGTTGATCTATCATCACGGCGTGAACGGGGGCAAGATCACGCCGAATCGCTTTGTGGAGCTGGTTTCCGCCACGCCCGCGCGCATCTTCGGAATGTATCCCCGCAAAGGCGTGCTGGCCGCCGGAAGCGACGCCGATATCGTTCTCTGGGACCCGCAGGCCGAACACACCATCAGCGCGAAAACGCATCACATGCGCGTGGATTATTCCATGTTCGAAGGTTTTCACGTGAAGGGCAACGCGCGAACGGTGCTGTCGCGCGGAGAGGTGATCGTAGACAACGGCCGGTTCCTCGCAAAAGCGGGCCGGGGCCAGTATTTGAAAAGAGCCGCGCACGGCGGCGCGTGGACTTGAGCCTGTCGAGCCCGATTAGCTCTGCGTCGACGCCGCAGTCATTACGCTGGAGACTTTACTGAAGATCGTACTGATCTTGGTCGCAACACCGGGCATAATCGCGCCGGCGGCAACCGCGACGAAACCCGCCATCAGCGCGTACTCAATCAGGTCTTGGGCCTGTGTATCTTGCCATATCCTCACGCGCCACATAGCGTCGGTAAGCCGCGCTGTTTGCTTTCGTAAAGCATCGAACAGTTTGTTTGGCATCCTCAACTCCACCCCTTGAGAATAATCCTGCCAAGCCTGTACGGACAATTAGGTTAATCCCCCAAAGGAGAGCCGTAAGAACCATTAGTTCGGCGCGAACGTATTCCATGGTTGAGGACTTCCGGGTTAAGGGGTGTATTTGAAGCCAGCAGTCCGGGGTGGAACGCGGACCTGAGCTTGGCGCGCGATTAGCTCTGGGTTGAAGCCGCTGTCATTACACTGGAGACTTTACTGAAGATGGTACTGATCTTGGTCGCAACGC
>JBEKHQ010000739.1:0-2684 GCA_050012195.1 Bryobacteraceae bacterium
AGCAGATCACCGATTTGTCGAGCCACGCGTCGTCGTCGGGGCTGCACTGAAGTCTACGGCGCCGGCGGCGCTTCCTCCCAGGTGTACGGTCTGCTCATAGCGTACTTTTCGAACCACTCCAGCTCGGCGTTCATCTTGAACAGCACGTGGCGGAGTTCTTCCCAAACGTGAGGCTCGCGAGGCGCGACGTAGAGATGCGTGGGGACGCCGTTGCTCTTGAGCGCGCGGTACATTTCGATGGATTGGGGTTCCGGCACGCGTTGATCGTTCTGGCCCACCAGAAAAATTGTGGGCGTGGTGACGTTCGAAACGTCTTTAAGTGGCGAATTGTCCCAGTAGATACTGATGGGCGCGTCCTTTTGCCAAGGCGTGCCGCCGAACCAGGGAGTCCGGTACATGCGGGTGTCGCTTTGGGCGTACATCGAAACCCAATTGGCGGCGCCGGCGCCCGAGGACGCGGCTTTGAAGCGTCCGGTGAAGGTGATGATCTTGTTGGTCATGTGACCGCCGCCGCTCCAGCCCATCTTGACCAGGCGGTCGGGGTCGGCGATGCCGGCCTTGATGAGAGAATCGACGCCGGCGATGACGTCCAGGTGCGCGTTCTGAAAATAGTGTCCCACCATGTCGCGCAGAAACGCGTCGCCGTAGCCGGTGCTGCCGCGATAGTTCGGCTGCAAGACCGCGTAGCCCTTGGCGGCGAGCACGGCCACGTAATTCTGGCCGCCGCCGAAACCGAATTTGTCGGAAGCCTGAGGACCGCCGTGAGTCTGGACCGCGAGCGGGTAGCGCTGCCCGGGCGTGTAATCGAGCGGGTAATACAGCAGTCCTTGGATTGTGACCCCATCCGCGCCTTTCCATTCCCAGAGCTCTTGGCGAGGCAGGCGGAAGTCGCGCGACAAATGGTCGAAAACGGAGGTCACCTTCCGGCACGCGCCAGACTCGTCGGCCAGCCATACTTCGCCGGGACTGGACATCTCGCTGGCAGTGAAGACGTGGCGGTCCGCCAGAGTCGCGAAGGTCCATGCGGCGATGGCGTGTTTTCCGTTCGTCAGTTGCCGGGGTTTGCCGCCGGTTGAGGCGACTTCGAATAATTCGCTGTGCACGCCCATGTTGGCCAGGAAGAAGATGGATTTGCCGTCTTTCGACCAAGCCGCGCGTTCCACTTCGTACGGAAGATCGGGCATTAAGACGCGCGCTTCGCCGCCTTGGGCGGGAGCGGTGAACAGTTTGGCATTGTAATACGGCTCGAATTTCGAATTGGCTTGGGACAAGAAGAGAACTTGGGAGTCGTCGGGCGAAAAGGAGGCGTCGCTTTCCGACACCCTGTTTCTAGTGATCTGGCGGGCGTCCTTGCCGCTCGATTCCATAACCCACACTTCGCTCTGATCCGCGTCTTCGAACAAGGGACTGGGAGCGCGGTGATAGGCGATCTTGGCGCCGTCTTCGGAGAGGCGGTAGGCAATGACCGAATAATTCCCCTCGGTGATGCGGTGTTCCACCTTGGCGTCCACGATCAGGTTCCACAAATGCTGCTGTTGGTAGTCTTCATCGAACTGAAAAACGTCGTCCTTCAGCTTGTCGCGGGCCTTTTGCCGGTCGGTCTTGGGATCGGGGGCGCGAAAATAGAGGCTCTTGCCGTCGGGCGACCAGGCGATGTCGGAGACGGCGGTTGCGTGATTGGTGAGCGCTCGCGCTTCGCCGCCCGCGGGGGAGATGAGGAAGATCTGATTTCCTTCCGCCTCGCCGCGCTTAGCCAGGAACGCGATGGTACTGCCGTCCGGAGACCAGCGTGGGTTGGCCTCGCCGTCCGCGCCGTTGGTCATCTCCGCCAAACCCGAGCCGTCGGAATTGATTCGCCAAATGTGACGGATGCGCTTGTCCGCTTTCCAATTGGCTTCCGCTCTGACGAACAGAATCTGCCGGCCGTCGGGGGCGAGCTGCGGGTCGGTGATCTGAGGGACGTTCAAGACGTCGACCAGGGTCATGGGGCGCGGCGATTGCGCTTGCGAAATATTCGCCGTTAGAAGACAAAACGAACCTGCGGCTACGATCCATCGCAAAAATTTCAGCATGGCGTCTCCTCCTGTTAGCTGTCTCAAAATTATCCCGCAGCGGAACCCCTCGGCGCGGACGGCCTTGCCTGGCCTGTGCGTTGCCTGCTCTTCTCTGATACGCTGTTAGGGAAGTGAACTTTGCATTCGGGGGCAGGCAAGCTTCACTGGGCCTTGCTCTAAGTTTGATCGCAGTAACACCCGCTTGGGCTGGCTGGCGGCTATCCGGCCCTTATGGCGGGAGCGCGCGCTCTTTGGCTATCGATCCGCGGAATCACTCCTTGCTGATAGCCGGATCGCGCGATTCGCTGCTGTTCCGCTCCGACGACGCGGGCGTCACTTGGCGGTTGCTGCCTTTTCCGCAGGGTACGCCTGGTACTTTCAACGCGTTGATCGTTCATCCTAAAGAAGACGCGCATTTCTACGCGGGGCTGGATGCGGGCGACTCCACAGCTTCCGGGGTCTACGAAAGCAAGGACGGCGGCGAGCATTGGCGCGTCCTCGCGGGCGTCCAAGGGGCGCGCATCGAGTCGCTGGCGATGTCGCCTCAAGATCCGAGCATACTGGCGGCCGGCACTTCGAAGGGCATTTTCCTGACCAGTGATGGCGGAAGCAACTGGAAGCGCCTTTCTC
>JBEKHQ010000740.1:0-2683 GCA_050012195.1 Bryobacteraceae bacterium
CGAACACACGTTCGAGCCACGGGCGCACGATTTTATCGGCCTGGGATGGAAAACGATGCGCTCCGGGGATCAAGTAAAATTCGACGTCGGTGGCCCGCTGCCGCAGCCGGTCGGGAAAAGTGTTGGCCACCGCGGGCGGATAGAACTCGTCGTCTTGGCGCGAGATGTGGAGCAATGCGGCTGTGACCGGCCGATACTTCGGCTCTTGCCAGTCGCGCGGAACGCCGCCGCAAATGCCGATCACGCCGCCTATTTGGTCCGGGTGCGTCGCCGCGAATCGATAGTTAAGCCCCACCGGCTGCGAGAATCCCACTAGAACCGAGCGTTGCGCGCTCGTCTGAAACCTCTCCCGCAACTCGCTCAGCACCTGCAACACCATTTCGTGATGCAGCCTCACCGCCGCCCCCCAATGCCGGCTGATGCCCCAGTTGTAGCCAGAGCCGGACTGGGCGTCCGGCAGTCCGTTCGTAACATAATGCTGATTCGGCGCTTGAACGGCGGCTACCACGTGGCCTTCGCCAAGCATCCGCAGGGTGAGGGTCAGCATCGCCTCCGGGTTCGAGCTGTACCCGTGTAACGCAATCATCAATAAGGGGTTACGAGTCAGTTCCGCCGGCGTGTGCAACAGATAGCGGCAGTCCAGTTGCGCCGCAAAGCTTTTTTCTTCCATAGGTTCCACTGATTACTCATAATAAACCGCCGAACTGCCGATATTCTCACCAGGACCAAAACTTTCGCCGGCAACGTACCATGCATGAGCGCACACAAGTACCGCGGGTAACCGACCTCGAAAGCGTTCCCTCGGCCGAGGCCGCCCTTGCGAACGATCCGGATTTCATTTCCGCCGTGCTCGACGCCTCGCGCGCCTTGGTGGTGGTGCTCGATACAGAGGGCCGAATCGTCAAGTGCAATCCGGCCTGCGAGCGAATCACCGGTTACCAGGCCGGAGAACTACGCGGCCAGATCCTTTGGGACGTGTTCCATCGCCCGGAGGATCGAGCGAAGAGTCGCCGCCGCTTCGACGCTATATTGTCGGCTTGCGCGACCTCCGTCTTTGAAGAGGAATGGATCGGCAAGTCCGGCGAAGGGCGGCGCATTTCGTTTTCTAATTCCGTTCTGATGGGGAACGAGGGCACACCTCGGTTCGTGATTGCGACGGGGATCGAAGCTCCATCGCCCCGCCCGGCCGATCAGGCTCAGCTCGACGGCAATCAGTTTCGATCCATTTGGGAAGCGTCGGACGCGCCAATGTGCCTGACCAGCGAACGCGGAATCATCCTGAAGGCCAATGACGCTTTTGCCCGGATAGTGGGCAAACCAGCCGATTCGCTCCCGGCCACGGACATTGCGGCTTTGTGTATTCCCGAGGATCAACCGGCAGTGCGAGATTTGTACGCCGAGCGGCCCGCATCCTTGGAGTTTCGATCGAAACTGTCGCGCGAGGTCCATTTCGCGGGCGGGGCGTCCGGCTGGTTCGACATTTCAGTTAGTCGCGTCGAAGTTCCCGGCCTGCCATCGTCGCTGCTGAGCGTCTTTCGCGACGCTACCGAGCATCGGCGTAACTCTGACGAGCTTGCCGACGCCCTGGAAACGGCCGAAACAGCTCACCGCGACCTCGCGGAAGCCAACCGGTATCTGGAAGAGAGCGGCGCTTTGGCGCTCGAAATGGCAGAACGTGTAGCCACGCTCAACGCCGCTAAGGCGGAGTTTCTCGGCAACATGACGCATGAGATCCGGACCCCGCTAAACGGAATCCTGGGGATGCTGGAGCTGTCCATGATGGGCGATCTCAATCAGGAACAGCGCGAATATCTGCAGCTGGCGAAATCTTCGGCCGGCCTGCTCCTGACTCTGGTTAACGACGTCCTCGATTACTCCCAATACGAAACCGGCCGGCTGACGCTTAATTCGAGCGAATTCTCGCTGCGCGGCCTCCTGCAACAGGTGATCTCGCCCTGGACGGCTCCGGCCGCGGTGAAACGCCTGCCTCTGGAATGGTCGGCGCAATCAAGTGTCGCCGATGCATGGATCGGAGACCCGGAACGGCTCGCTCAGATTCTCAACAATCTGGTCAGCAACGCCATCAAGTTCACCGAGTCCGGCGAAGTTACTGTCCACGTCGAGACCGCGTCGGTGCACGGATCGCGGGTGGAGCTGCATTTCATCGTGGCCGACACCGGAATCGGCGTCCCTCCGCGAAAGCAGCGCCTGATCTTCGAACCGTTCGCGCAGGCCGACGGTTCCACAACTCGGAAGTACGGCGGCGCCGGCTTGGGATTGCCGATCGCCTCGGCGCTGGTCGAACTGATGGGCGGACGGATCTGGGTGGAAAGCAAGCCTGGAAGCGGCAGCAAGTTCCATTTCACGGTTTTGTTATCGGAGGCCCCGCGCGTCTCGGCGTCGCACCAAACGCCGAACGAAGAGCGCCGTGCTCACATCCTGGTCGCCGAGGATAACATCGTGAACCAGCGCTTGGCCACGCGCCTCCTTCAGCAGGAAGGCTATGCGGTTCAAGTAGCGGCAACGGGTAAGCAGGCGTTGGAGATGCTAGATCTCGGCCACTTCGACCTGGTACTGATGGACATACAAATGCCGGAGCTCGACGGCTTACAGGCTACTACGCAAATCCGGCGGAACGAACGCGGCTCCGGTAAGCGCCTGCCCATTGTCGCCGTCACGGCCC
>JBEKHQ010000741.1:0-2679 GCA_050012195.1 Bryobacteraceae bacterium
AACCGGCAACCGCGTCGAGAGCCGCGCCGTCGACGCCGTGACGGGAAAGCCCGTCGCCGAGGAGAACGAGGCGCGCGCGTACCAGAAGGGCGACGACGACTATGTCATCCTCGAGGACGAGGAGCTCGAGGCGGTCGCGCTGGAGAGCGCGCGCACCATCGACATCGAGACTTTCGTTCCCGCCGATTCGATCGGCTGGATCTGGTACGACCAGCCGCATTTCCTCACCCCCAACGACAAGGTCGGCGCCGAGGCCTTCGCGGTGATCCGCGAGGCGATGAAGGCGACGGAGATGGTGGGCATCGCGCGCCTCGTGCTCTATCGGCGCGAAAGGGCGGTGATGCTGCAGCCGCGCGACGACGGCATCGTGCTGTGGACGCTGCGCTATGGCGACGAGGTGCGCGACGCCAAGGCGTATTTCGACGAGATCGGAAAGGAAAGCGTCGATCCCAAGCTGATGGCGCTGGTTACCAAGCTGATCGACGAGCGCACGCAGAAATGGGACGCCAGCCTGGCCGGCGATCCCGTGCAGGAGCGCCTGAAGGAGATCATCGCCGCCAAGAACAAGCCGCGCGCCGCGAAGGCCAAGGCCAAGCCCGACACGCCGCGGCCGAGCAACGTCGTCAACATTATGGACGCGCTGCGCAAAAGCATCGCCGCCGACGGCAAACCGCGCGGGCGGCGGTAGGAAGAGTCGTCCCACTTTGTCTTTCCCGCGCAAGCGGGAACCCAGGCTTTGCCGAAGGTACAGCGGCATAGTCTGGGTTCCCGCTTGCCAGGCCGTGCGAAAACTCGGTGGGTTGGATTTTTGCGGGACGCCTTATGTCCTGACATGAACGCGGGAGCCCCCCTCAGGAGGGCGTGGCGCGCAGGGCGGGGAGCAGCTGCCGCACGCCCAGGATGTTGATCGCCCGTTTGAGATTGTAGCCGAGTACTAAGAGCGCCAGTTCCGCTTTCCCCTTGCGCAATCCACGGATCAGGAAGCGCGGATGGCCCATCATCCATTTCATGGTTCCGAATGGATGCTCGACCACGCTCTTGCGCAACCTCATCCATTTGGGATCGCTTCTGGCCCGGCGGTGCATCGCCTCTCTGGCGTCCTCGTGGAAGCTGCGCACGATGCTGCGCCGTGCGGCTTTCGTGCATTGCGGCTTGAGGGCGCAAGCGCCACAGGCTTTGCTGTTCCAGTACTCTTTCTTCTCTTCGGTGTAGGATGTCCGGCCAAGGCGGAGCGTCTCGGCGGCCGGACACCGGTAACTGTCGCTCGCCGCATCGTAGGTGAAGCGGTCGCGGCCGAAATACTGCTCGCCTTCGGGATTGACGGTCTGCGCCCGCGGCGCGATGGCGGTGATCCGCGCTTGCTCGCAAAGCGCGCCGTGTTCGCCGTTCGAATAGCCGGCGTCGGCGACGACCGTCAGGGTCTCGACGCCGAGAGCTTGCTTCCCCTGCTCGGCCATCGGATAGAGCAGCCGGTGGTCGTTGCCTTCGTTGGTCAGGTCGAACGCGACAATCAGATGGTTTGCCGCGTCCACCGCGATCTGCGCGTTATAGGCGACCTGATGGCCGTGGTTGGGCGTGCGCATCAATCTGGCCTCCTCTTCGCTGAGGACGCGCTGGCTCACGCCTTGTTCCTTCATATCCTCAGCCTGGCGCCTGATGTCTTCGCGCCGCGCCTTGAGTTCTTCGAGCGCTCCCTTGACATCGACGGGGTCGGCGGGCGCGTCCGCTTCCTCCTCCTTGTCGGCTTCATCCATCGCCTTCAGATGGTCGGCGATCTTGCGATCGAGGGCTTGCATCTGCTCGGCCAGCTTCTTGGGCGTGATCACCTTCTTGCGGCTGGCGACGGCTGCGATCTTGGTGCCGTCGATCGCCAACACCTCGGCCCCGAACAGCGCCTGGCTCCTGCAGAACCCGATGAACGCCCGGCATACCCCGACAATCGCCTTGGCGTGGTCCTTGCGGAAATCGGCAATCGTCTTGAACGAGGGCGACACGCGGTTGATCAGCCACAGCACTTCCAGATTGCGGCGGGTCTCGCGCTCCAGCCGCCGGCTGGAGCGGACCTGGTTCAGATATCCGTAAACATAGAGCTTCAGAAGGTCGCCCGGCAGATAAGGCGGACGTCCAGTCGCTTCCGCCTGAACCTTTAAGAAGCCAAGCTGCGCCAAATCCAACGTATCAACATAGGCGTCGATCACCCGCACCGGATGATCCCCCGGAACCAGATCGTCCGGAACCTCCGGAAACAACGTCGTTTGATATCGTGACTGCCCGCTTACGTGCGCCATCGTCCGCCCCGCGAATCACCGCTCTGCTTCGCGATCTAACGAATCAGCACCTACTCCGCAGATCAACAGTCGAGTTTTCACACAGCCTGGCAACAGGCTGAGAGAAAACTCGGCATCGATTTCAAATCCGACCCAAAATCGTCGCTCAGAGAGCCGTGCGCGATGATTTTCGATGCTCTGAGCGCTGAAAGCCTCGAAATAGACGACTCAGCGGGATTGTATAATTGCCTCCGGGAGTTTTCACATAGCCTGGGAAGCGGGGACCCAGGCTAAGCGGTTGTACTTGCTGCAAAGTCTGGGTTCCCGCTTGCGCGGGAATGACAGGCGCAGATTCCAGATAAACGCACGCTGCTCCAAGGCAGCGCGCTCACGCGTGGGCCGGCCATCGAAT
>JBEKHQ010000742.1:0-2678 GCA_050012195.1 Bryobacteraceae bacterium
CCTCGAACAAACACCGCGCGGCGCCAGGATCGTGATTACAGCGGACAACCAGCCGGCACTCGCGGCCGTTCACGAATTCTTGCGGTTTCAGATCGCCGATCATCAAACCGGCGATTGTCCGATGGTGAGGTAGCAGCTACAGCTTACTTGAGGGGAATGGTTCTGTCGGGGTCGATGCGCACCACCAGGTAGTCTACAGTCGAGTCGAGCGAGCTGAACCAATGGGCGACGCCGGCGGGGATGATGACAGTATCGCCGGGGCCGAAGCGCTGGCTGTGGCCTTCCCGAATCGAGGGGCCGCTTTCGCTGGGACCCGCTAGTTCCTTTACCACCCTGCCATTCGGGTCCAAAGGTTTGGGATCTTCCAACGCGCGGCCGGTCACCAGGACGCCCGAGCCGGCGAGAATGTGATAAACCTCGGTCATTTGATCGTGCATGATCGCGCCCTGCTTGCCGGGCATGCGCCGCAACACCGCCACGCCGACGTCCAATCGCCCTACATTCGCCATGCGAAGAACCTGCTCGGTGCCTTTGCCCGAGGGAAGAGCTTGAAGAGTGGCCTCGACGTCTTCTTTGGTGACGTGAGCGCCAACATCCAACACAGGGGTATCGGCAGCCGAGCAGAGGAACGAAACCGAACAGAGGAACAGCAACGAAGCACGCATGCACGCTTCTCCCTTGGTCTACGAGTTTACAGGACTCCGGTTACGGCGTGGTCGCGATGGTGGTCATGCGGCGGATTCCGTTCGGATCCAGAATGCTGTTGATTCCGTCGTAGGCGATGTAAACGATCACGTCGCCCGGAGGCGCATCGGCGGGAACCTTGACGTTGATCTGCCAGAGCCCCACATAACCGGGGGCAAGTCCGGAGTATTGGATGTCCGAGCTCGGCACAAATCCGGAGTTGATGAAAACCAGAGGCGTCTGGGGCGTCGCGATGTCTCCCTCGGCGGGCGTGCCGTCGGCGGGCATGCCCGAAATCAAACCCTGTCCCGTGCCATAAAGCGAGATGTACGTTCCGGCTTTGGCGGGATTCCCGTCGCTATTGAGCGTGCCGTCCTGATTCACGGCGAGCAACTGGCCCGTGCCGCTGCTGTCGGCAGTAAATAGGCCGGGCGAAGCGTCGTCAATCCGAAACAGCCAGCTCGCGAGAATCTGACCGGTGGAGGCGCGCACCACTTGAAACTCCACGGAGCCGCCCGTCGGCGTGGCGCTCGGAATCTGGAAGTTGATTTGGCTCGGCGACGAATAAATCAGCGGCGCGGCCACTCCGCCCACCAGAACCTCGACGTCACCGAGTGTGGTCGGCAGCGGGACGGTGGAAGCTGCGGCCGTTTCAGTGCCGAATTGCGAGTTGGGAAACGCGAATATAGTGGCAAGCATGCCCGGCGCGAAGCGGCCGAAATAATTCGCGGCATTTCCCGACAGCCGGTCCGGAACGCCGCCGGCCGACGTGGTGTAGTCGATGGCGGGAAAGTAGAACGAGACGCGATTCGTGAGTCCCTCGGCGATCACCGGGTTGCCGAAAGGATCGAGCGCCACCGAAACCGGGCCGAACACGGCGAACGTGGCGTCCGGAGTAGGATTGCTGATCACGTTCTGATATTGGGGGTAGCGGAGAATCTGGTTGGAGGCCGTGTTGGTAACCCAGATTTCGCCGCTATACTGATCGACGGCGACGCCAAACGGATTGCCGAGCGGAGTGAGCGAGAACAGCACCGGCGGATTGTCGCCGGCGATGGTGACGTTGGGAAGAACGGCGATTCGATTGTTGCCGGAGTCGGCGACGTACAACTGGTCGGATGAGTCGAGCGAAATCAGGCGCGGGCCGGAGAAAACCACGGCCAACGAGGAACTGAAGTCGGCTTGGCCGAACACATTGGTGGCGGATGTGCCCAGCTCGAAATCGCCGCCCGCCGGTTTGCGGTAAAAAAGAATGCGATTGGCGAGCGGATCGGAGACCACCAGATCGCCGGCCGACGAGAAGGCCAGGCCGTAGGCGCTCCGCATGGTCTCGTTGCTGGGATCCTGGATGGGCTGGTTGAAGAAACTAGTCTGTCCGATAACCAGGTTGGCTCGAGGCATCGCGCCCGCCGACTGGCCGAAGGGCGTCGGAAAGCGCAGCACGCGGCCGTTGCATGTGTCCGCCACGTAGAGATTGCCATACGCGTCTACGGCCAAGCCTTCCGGCGACCACAGGCCCTGATCGGTGGTTTGGGCGCGATTTCCGGTGGGGTAGTTCGGCACGGCCGTCAGTAGATTCGGCTGGCCGATTACCAGATCGGCCGTGACGCCCGCATTCACCAGCCGGTAGTCCGCGAATCCGAGCACTCGATTGTTCAACGGATCGGCGACATAGAGATGCGGAGGATTGGAAACGGCGTCGATCACGGCGCTGCCGCCGGCGGGAAACGGAAAAGTCCCGTTGAAGGAGCACGAATTCAGATACGAGTCGAAACCGGCCTCGCGGCCTTCAATAAGATTCACCGAGTCATATTCGAAAGCGGTTTGCCCGAGTACGCGGCTGGCGGAAGTGGCCAAGCCCGCGCTCTGCTGCGGGAACGCGAGCACGCGGTGGTTTCCCGAATCGGTCACAAAAAGTTCCGTGCCGTCGAAGGCCGCGCCGACCGGTCCGCTTACCTGGGGATTCGGCAGCGGCCCGGCGAGCGTGGACGCAG
>JBEKHQ010000743.1:0-2676 GCA_050012195.1 Bryobacteraceae bacterium
CGAGACACATCGACACGAAGCGGCCCATTCGATCATGGAACGCCTGTCCGAGACGGTGAAGTCCCTCGCGCTGCAACACCAACGCGCCGCCCGAGCAAGCCTGGAGGTGAGACTAGGGAGCGCAAGGATCCACCAGCGCACTTGCAACGCGATCCTCGCCCTACAGATTGGCGACGCCACCCGCCAGCGTCTCGAACACGCCGATCATGCCCTTGAACTTGTCGCGGCGACGCGAGGTCAGCGGGATCCGGTGGAAGGCCATCCGGCGCTCGACGAGGACGAGCAATGGTCATTCATCATGGCGGCCCATCGGCTGCAATCAGCGCAGCTTTCGGACGCCGCACGGAACTTCGGCCGCGAGGTGGCGAACATTACCGAGGCACTCAACAGCCTGGCGGCCGAAGCCCAGGCGCTGCCGACCCTGGGCGATGCGGCGTATGGCGCGACGGACCGTCGCGGCGGCACCTTTCTCGCGGAACTCGAAGCCCAGGTTGGCGAGGCGCTTGCGCTTCTGGAAGGCTTCCAATCGGCGCGGGCCGAGGTCGCCAGCGTCATGAAATCGGTCTCGGACGCATCCGCCAGTCTCTGCGGCCATCTACGGACGGTGCAGTCGCTCGAGTCCGATATTCGGATCATGGGCCTCAACACAACACTGAAATGCGCGCGCGTCGGACGCGATGGCCTCGCGTTGGGCATCATAGCGCAGGAGTTGCGAAGTTATGCCAATGGGTTCGCGAAGGACGCGGGCACGCTCATGCGAGAAATCCAGAATCTCGCCAATATCACCGGCTCGTTGGCGGGCGTCACCGAGGCGGAACAATCGCATCTTATATTGGACGGTACGCAGGCAATGCAGGATTCGCTCGCCACGCTACGCCGGATGGGACAAAGCCTGGACGTCGCGTTAGTGGATCTCAGGCGCGACAGCGACAGCGTCGTCGCGCTGCTCGTGGTATCGATCGGCGACTTCGCCGCGCAAAACGAAATCGAAAGTGTGCTGCGCGGCGTCGCGGGACATCTGGCCGAACTATTACCCGCCGGGTTCCTCAACCTGACCAATCTGACGCCGGGCGTCGAGCAGATGCTCGAGTTGATGGCGAGCGTCTATACGATGGCGAACGAGCGGATGCTGCATGACCGTATCCTCGGCCGAACGAGCCAGTCAGCTGTCGTTCCAGAGACAGCGCCGGGGTCTGAATTGGAAGACTTCCTGTTTTGATTGGCGGCCTGAGCGACGCCGGCCACGACCTCACCTTTACTGCGCGACGAAGTCACCGCCGGCCGGGGGACTGGTCTCCTGAGGCTCGGATCTGCCTCGAATGCCGCCAGGAATATAGCGAACGAAAGCATCGCCGCTCCTGGTGTGGAACCGCACCTGTTGGCCAACAGTCCCGCCCGTGCGCTGCGCGGTCACCCTGATGCGATCCCGGCGCAATCTTTCCAAAGCAAGTTGAACATTGTTGGATCCGACCGTCTGACCACCCGCGAACGGCAGCACCGCGGCGCCCCCGAACACCTTCGCCTGAAGGTCACTGATGCGGCAGCCGAGGCGCAGAAGACCCGCTTCAAGTGCGTCGATCGCCACGTCGCCGTAGCGTGTACTCTTCTCACCATTCAGATCGATGGGAAGCACGAAGTGATTCATGCCGCCAACACCTCTTACCTTGTCCCAAAGGCACACGGCCACACAGGAGCCAAGCACGGTGACGAGGATTTTGGGATCGGCACTGCAATGGATGTCGCCCTGCATGAGAGACACCTGCACCTCGCGAAGCGCCGGGGCAAACGGCACACCCCAGGGCGGTACGCCCCAGGTCAGCGTCCCAGACGAGGGCGCCTTTACCCGCGGCATGGGATCGTTCTCGGAAGAGTTCATCGCTTGCCGGCCCGCATGATCTCACCCGCGAGCAAATCGAGCGACATGATTTTGTTCGCCGCCCCTCGCGCGATCGCTTCCTTCGGCATCCCAAAAACCACCGAGCTGGCCTCATCCTGGGCAATCGTCAACGAGCCCGCGTCTTTCATTTCGCCTAATCCGCGCGCGCCGTCGTCCCCCATTCCCGTCATGATGATGCCGAGAGCGTTCGAGCCCGCGAACCGCGCCGCGGAGCGAAACAGCACATCCACGGATGGGCGATGACGCGAAACCAGCTGGCCGTCCTTGACCGCGACATAATACCGCGCGCCGCTCCGCTGCAGCAGCATGTGCTTGTTTCCCGGCGCGATGAGGACACGGCCGCGCAGCATTGTGTCGCCGTCCGCCGCTTCCTTCACCTCCATCGCGCACAATCCATCGAGACGGCGGGCGAAGGCCTCGGTGAATTTCTCCGGCATATGCTGGACGATGGCGATGGCAGGGCAATCCACCGGCAATGCCTCCAGCACGACCCGCAATGATTCGGTGCCGCCGGTCGAGGCGCCGATGCAAACGATCGTCTCCGTGGTGCGAACCATCGCCTGGCCCGCGACCGGTGGCGGCATCATGACGTCGGCCGTCAGCTTCGGCTGCGGAGTGAGCGGCGGCGCCGGCCGATCGGACCGGTTGGCCGGAACCCGCTTCAACCGTGCCCGCGCCGCGGCTTTCACGGAGTCGCAGAGACGGATCCTCGCCTCCGGCAGGCATTGCGGCCCGGCCAGTCGCGGCTTGCGGATGATATCGACGGCACCCGCCTCGAG
>JBEKHQ010000744.1:0-2669 GCA_050012195.1 Bryobacteraceae bacterium
CGTCACCCCCTCGGCGGGAATGTATCAGCGAGGCGTATCGGTGGAGCTGGGAGCAGACGCCGGAGAAGACCCACTTGCGTTTGAGCGTTCTCACGTGGCGGTGTATATCGAGGCTGCGCCAAGGTCTGCTTCCTCTGACGCCACTAAGGTGTCGATCGAGCAGAGAGATCGGAGATTTGTTCCCGATCTCGTGGTCGTCCCGGCCGGTTCTACAATCTCCTTCCCGAATTTCGATCCGATTTTCCATAACGTCTTCTCTCTGTCCAGGGCCAAGAGCTTCGACCTAGGGAATTATCCGAAAGGACAAACTCGACTGGTGACATTCGCGGCGCCCGGAATTGTGGCCGTGTATTGCCACCTGCATTCGAACATGGCAGCCACCATTGTGGTGGCGCCGAATCGATGGGCAACGCAGGCCGACGGGAATGGCGCGTTCGCGCTGAAAGACGTTCCGGCAGGAACTTATATGGTGGTCGCCTGGCACAAGACCGCGGGAACGTTCCGCAAGACCGTGACGGTCGACGGAGCGAGCCCGGCCGAAGCAAACTTTACGCTTCCCTACATCGAGCCTCCAGGCGCTAATCGCGTTGCGCACAAGTGAACATGCGGTTCGCCACACGCACCTTCCTCAGTTCCTTTGTGCCCTTAGCGGTGCTTTTGACGTTAAGTTTCTGGGCGGTGAGGGGTACGGTCATGTCGACTGTGCGGGGCGGCTTGCGGGCCTCGGTTCGGGAAAACCAGATTGCCCTGGCGCGTGAACAGGAGCGCAACGAAACCCGAAATCGAAGATTGTTACAAGGAGTCGCTGAAAATCCCGCGCTCAAAGCGGGTTTACAGTTGCTGGCCACGGAGCGCAGCGCCAGAGACCAAGCCCGCAGTACGGTACAGGATCAACTCAGCGAGATCGGCGACACGCTGGGCTTCGATTTCATCATGGTCTCGGGCGCCGCGGGAGAACCGCTTGCGGCCGTGGTGCGGGGCGCAGGCGGATTCACGCCCGTCAACGCCATCCGCCTGCGGCCGCCGGAGCACGGCTTCTTTTCGACCGATGATCGGCTTTACGAGGTCTCTTCGGCCCCCATTTACGAGGCCGACGCGCAGGTTGCGACGCTCACCGTCGGTGCCCGCTTCGATGTCGCCCGCTTCGGTGTGCCCGCCGTGCTGATGCACAAAGGCACGATGATCGCGACCGAGACCAGAGATCTCGCCCCGGCACAGATCGAAAAGGCGCTGGCGACGTGCGCGCCCACCGCCGATTGCGAAGTCAGCATTCAGGATCAAGCCTATCTTTCGCTCCCGTTGGGGGCCGCCAGGGGCGAAGGAGACGGCTACGTGCTGCGAAGTTTGCAAAACGTGGACGCGGCCAGCGCGCCATTGCGGTCGGTCCTGCAGAAGTTTTTTTTAGTCGCTGGCTTGGGGGCGATCGCGGCGATCTTGGGAATCAGTGCGGTCTCTTCGCGGTCGATCGCACGGCCGCTGGTCGGCGTGGCCGCTCATTTGCGGAGTAGCGCCGCCACCGGAGAGCTCCCCGAATTTCCAGAGAACCGAGGCGGTGTCCAGGAGATTCAGGATCTAACTCGCGGATTTAACCACGCCGCCAAAGCCGTTCGCGAGAGTCGCGAGCGCCTTACCCGGGCGTACGTGCAGTTCGTTGGATCGCTCGCTCAGGCCCTGGAAGCCCGCGACGCCTACACGGCGGGACATAGCCGGCGCGTGAGCGAATACTCCTGCGCGATTGCCAAAGCCATGCACGTTCCCGAGCCGGATCTGGATACGATTCGCATCGGAGCGCTGCTCCACGACCTCGGCAAGATCGGCATCTCCGACTTGGTTCTTCAGAAGGCGGCCAAGCTTACGCCGGAGGAGGACCAGTTGATTCGGCAGCATCCGGTTATCGGAAAGCGGATTCTGGAGAACGTACGAGGCCTGGAATCCTACCTGGACATCGTGGAATTGCATCACGAAAATTGGGATGGCAGCGGTTATCCGCACGGATTCAAGGCTGAGGAAACACCGCTGCTCGCGCGCATCGTAAAAGTGGCTGACGCCTACGACGCCATGACGTCGGACCGTCCGTACCGCCGCGGCATGAGCCACCCGGAGGCGCTGGCGGTCCTCAAAAACGTGTCCGGCTCTCAAATGGACGCCTCCGTGGTGGAAGCGTTCGCCTTGCTCGGGGATCAGCGGAAACAGCACACGGTGCTCGACGAGACCCGGTCGCTCCATAGCCTGTCGCTGGAACTGCGCAGTCCCGCGAGGCCGTCCGCGACGGAAGCGGCCCAGGAAGCTGTTCAGGATGCGGCGGTAAGAAACTTGCTGGTGGCGACGCGAGAAAAAGAGGCTTCATGAGAGCGTGCGCATTGTTCCTGGTGTTGGTAGGGGCGGCAGGCGCCCAGGAGGCGGATTCCGGTTTTGAGCTGAGAACAACGCTGAGCGCCGTCTCATTTTATTCGCAAGAGCTTTCCGCCCCTCCCCGCGATGGACAAGAAGTGACCGGTGGTTTCCGCGCGATACTCTATCCCACGTGGAAATTGAGTTCGCATTGGACGATCTCCGGAGCATGGCAGGTGCATTCGCGCCCGTATTTTTTCGAGGAGTTCAACACCCAGGGGTACGGCGTGAAAGGAGATCTCCTTCAACTGAATCTCAGTTATGCGCGTTTTTGGAGC
>JBEKHQ010000745.1:0-2666 GCA_050012195.1 Bryobacteraceae bacterium
TGCTCGCGGCCGCGCGCGCCCTGGATTGCCTTAGCCCGCTCAAATCGAGCGCGATCATCGAGCGAGTAAGAACGGCGCTCCGGAATGTGAGCGCTCCCTGGACGGGCGACCGCTCGCTCGCGGCGGACATTGAAAAGGTCGCGGATTGGATCTCCTCGCGCGTGTTCGGCGAAGTCTAGTCGGCGATGTATACGCGGAACTTAGTGACCGTTCGATAGCCCATCTGTTCGTAAAGCGAAAGACCGGAGGGAGTGGCTTGCAGCACGGTATGCTCGATGCCGTGCGTCGCGCGGGCTTCTTCGACCACCTTTCGCATGATGGCTTCGGCGAACCCGAGCCTGCGATATTGGGGAAGGGTGGCCACCGAATAGAGGCCGATCACGGCGCCGGTCACGCTGGATGCGGCGGTGGTGACGGCCTGGCCGTTCGAATAGCCTACATAGCCGCGAAAATCCCCCAGCCAAGCTCGCTCCATGCCGTAAACGGCGGCGCTGACGGAATGGGGAATCTCAAAAGTGATGGACATGATGTCCGCGAACGCGGCCCGGGTTCGCTCGTCGGCGACGGGCCGAACTTCGATCGGGGGCAGAGGGCGATGTGGCGGCGCGAGGTTGGCGGCATACATCCCCGGCGCTTCGGTCAATGGCCGCAATCCGAACCGGCCGAAGATGGAGGGCGCTTCCTGACGCAGAGGCCTGCTCAGGAAGTCGTCACACAACCAATAGGTCCATCGGAGATTTCTGGAGTCGAATTGGGTGGCCGAGGCGCGGATCAACCGCGTTAACTCAGCCTTGTCGCCTTCCACAGGCCGCGCTTGCACGGCTGCATTGAAGGCGGCGTAGTTTAACCCGCAGAAGATCAACGAAGCGCCGGCGATGTCCAGAATCTCGCCGTCCGCGCGCGCCCGCCCGAAGAATTGCAGAGCCTGGAGGAGGTTGTCCGCGACGGCGCGAATCTCGTGCTCGGGCATCTGGCGATTAGAGCAGAATGCGGTCGTGAACGTCAACGCGCCCGAATGGCGCTGTCGGCGCGTGCCAAGCTAGAGCAGCTTGTGAATTGCAGCTTCGAGCATCGCCATATCGGTCTCGCCGATGAATGACCGTGCCTTGCGGCCCGATTTGTCGTAGAGGAACAGCGCGGGCAGAGCGCCGCTCCATTGCGGATCGATGGCGTTGATGAAGTGATCGTCGCTCGCGGCCTGCCTCAAATACGCCGGCCCTTGCACGCCGGATTTCTGGATGAACTTCTCGGCCGCGGCTTTCTGTTCGGGCTCGTCCGCCGAGATGGTGATTACTTCCACGCCTTGGGAGCGCAGCTTCGCCTCGAGCTTGACCAGTTGCGGAAGCTCGGCGCGGCAGGGCGCGCACCAGGTGGCCCAGAAATCGTACACCACGACTTTACCTTTGTGGGAGCCGACAAGTTTTTGGAAGCCCGCCTCGTCCACGGGAATGAGCGGGTCGGCGGCGAAGAGCGGCAGGCAGAAAAGGAAGGCGACGGCGCGTTTCATTCTTAGGAAGCCTTGCGAACGCGCTTGATGGTGCAGCCGAAAGCCTTCGTCTCAGCCGCCGGAATGGGCTTTCCAGCCAGCACCGCATCCAGAGCCATGCGCAACCGCTGGGTGTGGACGCGGGCAACGTTCATGTCGTCATCGATGGAGCCGTGATAGCGCAGGATGCCGGCGCCGTCGATCACGTAACTTTCCGGCGTCACTTGCGCATCGAAGCGGTCCGCGACCACGTTATCCGGATCCTTATAAACAGGGAACGAGAATCCAACCCGCTTGGCGTGCTCGCGGACCTCGCTCGCCGGCTCCGAACGATTGGCGTTCACGAAAATGAACTTCACATTCTTCGGCGTGTAATCCTTGTAAAGGTCGATCATGCGCTGGTTGTAGGAATTCGACACCGGGCATTGGGTGGCGATGAAGGTGACGACGGTAACGGGTCCTTTCAGCGATGAGAACGACACGGCCTTCCCGTCCAGATCGCGGATCTGAAAATCGGTGACCTGCGAGCCGGCCTTGAATTCCTGCGCGCTGAGGATTGCCGCTGACAGCGCCAATGAGATTGTCAGAGTCTTCATGAGCCTCCTTGTTCTTCTGTTTCTTCAATTTTAGATCATCACCGCGGTCGAATTTTGGCGCGCGCTGAAGTTTTGACGCGCGTCACGAGCCTCGGCGGAGCGTCGACGTCGCTGTTTCAACAACACATGCATGGTCGCCGGATTGCATATCCGGCAGTGTGAACATTAACAGCCTCTCGCAACTCTTCCCGGCCGTCCTACAGCCGACTAGCACCACCAGTAGTACGGCCAGCACGAACGCCAGCATCGCGTCGTCGGTTCAGCAGCCCGACTCGTCGACCTTGTCGCCGGCTGCGTCTTTTCTGAACGAGCTCCAGCAGCTGGAGCAGCAGAATCCGACTGAATTCCAGCAAGTGCTTTCCCAAATCACCAGCAAGCTTCAACAAGCTGCAACGGGGGCCACCAATAGCGGGAATACCACTGAAGCTACGGCATTGAACAATCTGGCGACTTCCTTCCAGAATGCCGAAAATGGCGGAGCATTGCCGACGGCGCAGCAGCTACAGCAAGCAGGCATGACAGGGACTGGGCATCACCACCACCATCATCACGGCGGCGGCGGACAATCCAGCTTGATGAACCTG
>JBEKHQ010000746.1:0-2664 GCA_050012195.1 Bryobacteraceae bacterium
GCTGGCGGCCCGATTCTTGGATGTCCTTCGTGGCGACATCAAGTGGCTCGTAGTCGTCGACGATAGCCCGCATGACAAGTGCGCGCATTAATTCCTTTTTGGTCATCCGCGCTGTCCGATGCTAGAATACATTATCCACGCGAGGAACCATGGAAGAACAACTGCCTTCAGTCGACCAACACATGATGACTACCGCGTTTACGCTCGACGGCTACCGCATCGAACGCAACCTGGGGATCGTGCGCGGGATCATCGTTCGCTCGCGGTCCATCTTCGGCACCGTCGGCGCGAGCCTGCAAACCCTGGTGGGCGGCGACATCACGCTCTTCACCAAGCTGTGCGAGGAAACGCGCGCGCACGCTTATCAACGGATGTCGGAGCACGCCGCTCAAATGGGCGCCAACGCGGTGATCGGGGTCCGCTATGACGCCACCGAGGTAATGCAGGGCGTCACCGAGGTCCTCTGCTATGGCACGGCGGTGGTGGCGAAGCCGAGTTCGTAATCGAAGAACCGCGACTGCGTCTAAGAATACGTGAACCCTACTCGCTATCTTTGCATTCACGGCCACTTTTATCAGCCTCCGCGGGAAAATCCATGGTTGGAGGCGATCGAGATGCAAGATTCGGCCTTCCCCTATCACGATTGGAACGAGCGAATCACGGCCGAATGCTACGCCCCCAACGGCGCCTCGCGCATTCTGGACGGCGAAAATCGCATCGCGAAAATCGTCAACAATTACGCCAGCCTCAGTTTCGACTTCGGGCCGACGCTGCTTTCCTGGCTTCGCGACAAAGCGCCGGAGACTTACCGCGACATCCGGGATGCCGACCGCGCCAGTAGCCTGCGCTTCTCCGGGCACGGTTCGGCCATGGCGCAGTGCTACAACCACATGATCATGCCGCTGGCCAGCCCCCGCGACAAACGAACCCAAGTGCGCTGGGGGATCGAGGATTTCCGGCGCCGGTTCGAGCGCGAGCCGGAGGGCATGTGGCTGCCCGAGACCGCGGTGGATCTGGAAACGCTCGACATCCTGGCCGAAAACGGCATCAAATTCACCGTGCTCGCGCCCTCGCAGGCCAAATCCGTGGACGGAGAAGATGTCTCCGACAGCCGCATCGATCCCACGCGTTGTTATCGCCAAGTCTTGCCGTCCGGCCGCTCGATCGCTTTGTTTTTCTATGACGGCCCGATCTCGCGAGCCGTCGCGTTCGAAGGCCTGCTCAACGATGGAGGGCTCTTCGCGCGGCGTCTGGCCGATGCATTCTCCGATTTAAGGGATTGGCCGCAATTGGGTCACATCGCGACGGATGGCGAAACCTACGGCCATCATCACGCCCACGGCGATATGGCGCTGGCCTACGCGCTCGACCACATCGAAGCCAGCGGTCTCGCGAAAATCACCAACTACGGCGAGTATCTGGAGCGGCATCCGCCCGAGCACGACGTCGAAGTGCTGGAAGGGACCGCCTGGAGCTGCATTCATGGCGTAGGCCGCTGGTGCGCCAATTGCGGGTGTAACTCCGGCGGCCGTCCGGAGTGGAATCAAGAATGGCGCGCGCCCCTGAGAGCGGCGCTGGATTGGTTGCGGGATGAAATCGCGCCGAGTTACGAACTCACGGCGGCGCGTTTTTTGAAAGATCCCTGGCTCGCCCGCGACGAGTACATTCACGTGATTCTCGACCGCTCGCCCGAGAGCAGGGAACGCTTCGCGGCGCGCCATTTCCGGCGCAAGAATATGCAACGGTCCGAGCGCGTAGCGGTTTGGAAGTTGCTCGAGCTGCAACGTCACGCCATGCTGATGTACACCAGTTGCGGCTGGTTCTTCGACGAGATTTCGGGGCTCGAAACCGTACAGGTGATCCAATACGCCGGCCGGGTAGTGCAATTGGCCGAGGAGCTGTTCGGAAATCAGTTGGAACAGCGCTTTCTCGAAAAGCTGGCGCTGGCCAAGAGCAATATTCCCGAGCATCGCGACGGCGCCGAGGCCTATCAAAAGTTCGTCAAGCCCGCCTTGGTGGATCTGCCGAAGCTGGCGGCGCATTATGCCATCAGCTCGTTGTTTGAAGAATATCCGGAAAATACTCGCATCTATTGCTACTCGGTGGATTCCAAGGAATACCGGATGAAGCGCTCCGGAAAGACACGCCTGGCGTTCGGCAAGGCGCGCTTCACCTCCGAGATCACGCAGGAGTCCGACATGCTGATATTCGGCGTTTTGCATCTGGGGGATCATAACCTGCTGGGCGGAGTTTCGGCGTTTTCCGGAGACGATGTCTTCCGCGATTTGAGCAAGACGGCGCGCGACGCTTTGACCCGTTCCGACATACCGGCCGCGATCCATGCCATCGATCACGGCTTCGAGGGCCGCACATATTCGCTCAAGAATCTTTTTCGGGATGAACAACGCAAGGTGCTGGGCGAGGTGATCGAAGCGACGCTCAAGGACTCGGAGTCATCCTATCGCCAGATTTACGAACAGCAGGCGCCGCTGCTGCGATTTATGAGCGACTGTTATATTCCGATTCCCAAAGAAATGAAAGCTACCGCGGAAGTGGCGTTGAACGATCTGCTGCGCCATGCGCTGAAAGAGGAAGCGCTGGATCTCCCTGCGATCAATGGTTTGCTCGACGAAGTTCGGATAGCGGCCGCGCCCTTGCATGTCC
>JBEKHQ010000747.1:0-2658 GCA_050012195.1 Bryobacteraceae bacterium
CACTCCGGTCGGGCTACGCCCTCCCTGCGTGAGGCCCCGGCAACGGCACAAGATGAACCCAACCGGCAGGGGATCCACTTAGCGGAACCGAAACGCTGTCTCGACGAAGCCGGCCACCTCTCAATTAACAATGAACCCAGTGATATAGCTACACCTTCACCTAAGCGCATTGGTGGGAATAATGACTGATATGAATTCGGAATTTGAATTCGTTACCACAAAAACCATCGTTGCCACTTACAATTCTACGTCTGACATATTTGAAGGTCTTTTCAGGGAAATCAAGGGACTTTCAAATAAGAAGCCTGAAGTTACGATGAGTGGCTCAGGTGAAGATTGTAAATCGAGTCCTCATTGACATGCTTGCATTTCTAAAAGACGACCCCGAAGGAAAGTATTTGGAGCAATTGGACGATAAGAGGTGGCCGGCTTCGTCGAGACAGCGTTTCGGTTCCGCTAAGTGGAGCCTCTGCCGGTTGGGTTCATCCTTTGCCGTTGCCGGGGCCTCACAGGGAGGGCGTAGCCCGACCGGAGTGAGGCCCCGGCAACGGCGGCGAAGTTCATGCTGCCGCCACTTGCGGCAGATGATCGTAGTAAAAGCACTGTGGCGTCCGCGCGTCAAGACTTGAGTGTGGTCGCTTTGTATTATAGAAGCTAAAGTAGCGAGCCAGAGAGGCCCGCGCATCGCCAACGCTGTCATAGGCACGCAAGTAGACCTCCTCGTATTTGACCGACCGCCACAGCCGCTCGACGAAAACGTTGTCGCGCCAAGCGCCGCGGCCATCCATGCTGATCGCGATCGCGTTCTCCAGCAGCAGCCCCGTGAACGCGGCGCTGGTGAACTGGCTGCCCTGGTCGGTGTTGAAAATCTTCGGCCGCCCGTGTCTGGCAAGCGCCTCCTCCACCGCCTCCAGGCAGAAATCCACCTCCATCGTGATCGACAGCCGCCACGACAGAACCCGCCGACTGAACCAATCGACCACCGCCGCCAGGTAGACGAAGCCGCGCGCCATCGGGATGTAGGTGATATCCATGGCCCAGGCCTGGTTCGGCCGCTCGATCGCCAGCCCGCGCAGCAGATACGGGTAGATCCGGTGCCCGAACGCCGCCTTCGACGTGTTCGGCTTGCGGTAGATCGCCTCGATGCCCATCCGCCGCATCATCGTGGCGACCAGTTCCCGGCCGATCATCACGCCTTCGCCGCGCAACAGGTCGCGCAGCATCCGACTGCCCGCGAACGGGTAGTCCAGATGCAGCGCGTCGATCCGACGCATGATCGCAAGCTCGCCCGGCGGCACCGGCCGAGGCTCATAGTAAAGAGTGCTCCGGCTCAGCCCCAGCAGCTCCGCCTGCCGCCCCAGAGGCAGATCGTGGCCACGCTCGATCATCGCTTTGCGCTCAGCAAGCCCGCTTTGCTGAGCGCACCGGCCAAAAAATCGTTCTCCAGCGTCAGCTCGCCGATCTTGGCGTGCAGCACCTTCACGTCCACCGCCGGCGCCGCCTCCGCCGCGCCGCCGCCGAACAACCCGGCGGCCCCGTCAAGCACCTGCGCCTTCCACGCCGTGATCTGGTTCGGATGAACGTCGTGCTGCTGCGCCAGATCGGCCAGCGTCTTCTCACCCTTGATGGCGGCCAATGCCACCTTCGCCTTGAAGGCCGGACTGTGGGTCCGGCGTGCGCGTCTCGCCATTGTCGCTCCTGACATGCGGCACTTTCGCCGCTCTCAGGCAGAAACTCCACTTATCGACCTGTCCGAATTTGGCCAGCCACCTCTCTCCACGACGCCGCTCCGGCCTTGCCAGTTCCACGGCAGCAGCGTGTGCAGGTCACAGATCCTGGTGCGGCCGGAGACGACGCGTTCGAGCACGTCGGTGAGCCAGGCCATCGGCTCGACGCCGTTCAGTTTCGCGGTCTGGATCAGCGTCATGGCGATCGCCCAGTGACGCGCTCCGCCGTCGGAACCGGCGAACAGCGCATTCTTTCTCGTCAAAGTGTGCGGGCGGATGGCGCGCTCGACCACGTTCGTGTGTGTGCCTTGGTCAAGGTGCACTGCTCTCCCCGGCGAAAATCCGGGCCGGCAAACTCTCGCTCCAGCCGGAAGCACTCGGGGCGGATCAGGAGGCGACGAATGGTCTGAAGCACTCCGAGAAAAGACCCCGTAGGGGGACAGCGGACCGTGCGGGCCGCAACGTGAGTGAACATCGAGCAGGCCTCGAAATCGTCAATGTGGGAGCCGACCCGCCATACAAACGGGGAAGGTCGCCGTCGCCGGTGAAGCGAGCGAGACACGCAGCCGGCGATCCCACCGGGGTAGTGATGGCAGCACGCACGGGACATGAGCAGTGCGCAACAAGGGAAGTCTGCGACCGAGGGGGAGAGGTGGTTCCTCGCCGCCAACGGCGAACCCGTGAGGGCCAGCGCCGGCGGACGCAGATGGCGGATGGGTTCGTAGTACCGACGAAGCCGGGTAACGCCGGTGGAGGGAAGGAGCCCTGACCCGACCCAGACGAGGGAAGGGCGGACAGCCCGGCGATTGACGATGAGTCTACCAAAGCCGCCTGAAACCGTTGAGAAGCTCCAGACCTCGTTGCAGACGAAAGCTAAGGCCGAACCGGCTTTTCGCTTCTACGCGCTCTGGGACAAGGTCTATCGCAAGGA
>JBEKHQ010000748.1:0-2657 GCA_050012195.1 Bryobacteraceae bacterium
GTGAAAGGAAGTCATCAATGAAGGTTCTCAGCTTGTTTCTGTTCTTGGCCCTGTTTCGCCCGGCGATTGCGCAAGACGCGGCGGGGGCGTCCAACCAGCCTTCCAAGGACGTAGACGACGGGTTAAGGGCTCGCGTGACACAGTTTTACCAGTCGTTTATAGCCGGAAAGCTCAATGAAGCCTACACGATGGTTGAGCCCGAGTCTCAAAACGCTTTCATCGAACAAGGCAAGGCAGAGTACAAGGAATGCGAGACGACCAAGATTGATTACTCCGACAATTTCACCAAGGCCGCCGTGAACGATACATGCAAAGGCGAGTGGCATTGGCAAGGGCACGTCTCGCCGGCCGTGCTTCCGATCTTGAGTCATTGGAAACTTGTCAACAATCAATGGTATTGGTATTACGTCAAGCCCAAGACCGTTCCCAATCCTTTCGCGCCCAACGGAGTTACCGTATTGCCGGATGAGCCCGATACCAATGCGAGCAACGTTTCCATCCCGAAGGATATGCACATCGCGGCGCTCAGCATCCTAAACAAGGTGCGCGTTGACAAAAGCACCGTGACTCTTCGCGCAGACAGCTCCTCCAAGGACGAAGTTCAAGTGCACAATGACATGCCGGGAGAAATCAACCTGGTGCTGGCACCCAGTCCCCTGGCGGGCTTGAAGGTTACCCCTTCCAAAAATCGGTTGAAGGCGAACGAGTCATCCTTGCTGACCTTCGAATACAGCCCCGACGATAAGAGCATCACTTGCGGGGATTGCGCATCACGCATTCGCCGAGCGTGGGTACAGTTGACCATCGAGCCTACCGGGCAGGTATTCCAAATCGAAGTAGCCTTCACGAATCAGAAGTCCGAGCAATTCCCGCTCCCAAAATAGTCGGCGCGCGCAGCCGCGTTTGGGCATTACCTTGCTTCTGACGGAGCGGAGGTCAAACGCGGAATGATTAGTAGAGCAATGATGTCGATAATGGAGGAGAGAAGCGCCCCCGCGGCTTCTTCTGGCGCCAGTTCACAACGTCTTTCCTCTGATACGTTTGCGAACCATCTCGCGACCGAAGCCACGAAATCCGGCGTCAATACGGCAGCGGCGGCCGACAGCCAAACAACTGCCGCGGGGCAGGTTTCCGTCGCGCCCGCAGCCCAAACTTCAACGTTATCGCCGCTCGAAGAACTGATCCAGATGTGCCAAGCTTCTTCGCCGGCCTCCACTAATTCGGCCTCTTCGTCCAGCAAGCCCTCGGCCGCGCCGGCGTCCTACGGTGATACCGCAGACGATGACTATTGGGCCTGTCAACCAGCGGCGGTGCAGCAGCTGCGTAACATTCAAGATCCCAATCAGAGAGCGGAACTGGCCAACCAGCTCGCGGGCGAAGGATACAAGATAGACTTGCCGATCATGGTTTGGGGCTGGGACCCGGTGACCACCATGCAAATGAGAGAGTCGTATGGATACACCTGGGTTCCGGCGCTGGGCCAGCAACCCATCGCCGTCGCCCCGGGCCTTAGCTGCCCGGGCGCGACTTCCTATAATCCAGCGGACCCTCCGGCCGGATCCATTTCCGTGTGCGTGCCGTCGTAGGCACAAAGCGAGCGCGCTTGCGCGTTACTGAATCGGTATATAGGTGCTCTGACCGTAGTAGGAATTGCCCGCCGAATCGAAGGTCAACAACCCTACCGGCTGCGACGGCCCCGTCACTGTATTCAACGGAACCTGGAACGTGATGACATACACACCCACCAAGCCGGGCGCATAGTCGGCCGACTGGAACGGTATTCCGCCGTTGTTCAATCCGACCAGCAACTGCGCAACCACCGATTGTCCGGCAAGCCCGGCGGCGCCGGTCGGCGCAGCTGGGCTCACCACTCCCAAACCGGTGACATAGAGCTGGACTACTTCGCCCCGCTGAGCCGGATTGTTCGCGCTGACATAACTTCCGTCGGAGCGTACGACCACCGCCAGACTTTGATTTGCGCTGGTGGTTCCGCTAGCGAAAACTCCGGGCGCCACCTGTTGCACCGGCGTGTTTACGGTGGTCGATTCGCCGCTCGCGCTCGTAACCACTACACTAACCGCGCTTCCGGGCTGAACTTCGAACGGCACTTGAACCGCGACGCTCTGCTGTCCGTTGGCGTTGGAGATGTAGTAGATGGGGGCGAGTGTGCCGTTGAACGTAATGGACACGCCCTCGAAAGTAGTCGGAGGCGGACCCACGATCTCGAAGGACGTCACCAGAGCCGGCAAGTTGGGTGCGATGTTAGTGCCGCTCACAATCGCAACGCCTCCCGGAGCGATACCGGCCTGGAAGCTGGCGCCGTTCTCGAACGTGATATTGCCGGGAGTGGGCGGCGCAACCGGCGTGGCGGTGAGCGTGAAGGTGACGGCGAAGCCGGCCGAGGTGGCGCTGACAGTGATAGTTCCCGCCGTGGCGCCCGCCGTAACCGTCGTGGATGCTTGCCCGGTCGCGTCGGTGAGAGCCTGCGCGCTACCCAACGCCGCGCTACCGCCAGTGACGGCGAAATTAACCTGAGCACTTTGTACGGGGTTGTTGTTGGCGTCCACTACCTTGACCACCAGCGGCGAAGCAAAGGCAGTGCTGACTGTGGCGGATTGCCCGTCGCCGGAGATTTTTTGAATTGCCGCCTCCGGTAT
>JBEKHQ010000749.1:0-2656 GCA_050012195.1 Bryobacteraceae bacterium
AGGGTCGCTGCGAGTCCGAGCCGATTCCGTGCGACGTGGCGGCCGGCAGCAGACCCAGGGTCGCCACCAGCATGGTCATCATGATGGGGCGAAGCCGCAGCACCGCTCCCTCCACCGCCGAATCGAAGACGGTGTGTCCGCGCACGCGCAGTTGATTGATGTACTCCAGCATGATCACGCCGGTTTGCACCGAAACACCGAACAGCGCGAGGAATCCGACGCCCGACGAGACGCTGAAGTTGGTGTGTGTGACGAGCAGAGCGAGAAGGCCGCCAATGCGCGCCAGCATCACGTTTACCAGGATGAGAATGGCCCACTTGAACGATCGAAACATGCTGTAGAGAATTATGAAGATCAATAGGATGGTCAGCGGCACGATCACTTGCAGCCGGGCTTCCGCGCGCTTTTCACTGTCGTATTCGCCTTCCCAGTCGATGCGATATCCGCGCGGAAGTTGCGGCACGATTTTCGCGGCGACGTTCTGGATGGCTTCCTCAACCGCGCCGCCTAGATCGCGGCCGCGCACGCTGTACTTCCCGTGCATTGCATGGTTGCCCGAAACTGAGGAGCTTCCTCCCACCGCAGAGCGTGATGCAGGTCGGGCAGGAAGGCGGCGATCGGGCTTCCGATGAGTGTGCCGTCACGCGGCGCCATGAGTTCGCCGGCGGCCAGGTTGGCGAGTTCGATGAAGCCGCGCGCATCCACGGTGACGATCGCCGCCGGGCTGGTCTCAACCAACGCTTTCAATTTTTCCTGCCCGACCAAGGTCAATCGGCGGTTACGAACCAGTTCCACTACGAACAGTCCGCAGCCCGCAAGCGCTAACGTCTCGAAAGCTAAACGAACGGTCGAGCGATCAAGCGAACTGAAAAGCTCGCTAAGGACCGCGCAAACGGCGCCGAGCACTACGATTACCCATCTGGGAAGGAACCCCGCCGCAAGCATGATGGGGAACAAATAGAGAACTCCGAAAGCGACGAACGGCTTCGTCCACCAATCGGCGACAGCAATGATGGAGATGATTGCGCCGCTTACCAGCAGCACTGCGGTTCGGTTGCGTTCCTCCCACACTCGTTCTAGGCGCCACATAGGATTTGGACTGCTCATTATCTCATTGCTATTCATCCGTGGCGCTACAATCAAACGATTAGCCGTAGGATTCGCGGCCAATCTGCTGGCGTAAAGGGTGGGAAACGTTGAAGAGTTCGGCGTCTATGGAATCACGATCATGCCGGCGCCGGTCACGTCGTTATTCAGATCCCAAGTCTTCTCATACTTCAGCGTCGCGGCGTCGTAGACTTCAATCTCGAAGCCTGCGCCATAGAAGTAGAGTTTCTTGCCTTCGCCGGACATGCCAAAGCTGAAGCGAGTGCGGCACGAAACTTCCTCCGTCTTGGTGATGCGATCGGTGGCAAGATCGAACGCCCAGAATTCGCAGCGCTTGTTCCCGTTTGCTCCGGTGGCGACCACGGTGTAGGCTGTCTTCTTGTCGGGCGCCACCTGGAGTCCGGCCATGCCTTGGGGCGCGGGACCGATCGGAGTAAAATCAACTTGGCGCGTCCCCAGATCGAACCGGGCGATGCCAAACAGGCGGTTATGCACCACCGGATCGGCTGCATTGAAGAGCGAGATGTGCTGGCCGGGTTCGCCGATCGAATCGAGGAGACCGCCGAAGCCGACATTCTCCATGCCGGGAAGGTCAGGTTTGGCGAGATCCATTCTGTCCACTACTTTAAAGTCGTCCACGTTCAGGATCACGACTTTGTCGCGGAACTGGTACAGGAATTTGCCGTCGGGCGATAGCTCAAAGATGCCGCGCACGTACCCGCCCGCATTTGCGTTCTCATCCTCGCCGGCGATGTCAACGGTCTTGACGATCTTCTGCTGCCCGAGATCGATCACGGTGTACTTGGGCTTGCCGATCTCATAGCGATCAACCAGTTTGTCGATCTCGGTAGTCACGGTGTAGAAGAGCTTGCCCTCGGCGTCCGGCGCGCCGCCATTGAAACGAAAACGCCGCGTGGGAGTGCTTAGCTCAAAGTGATTGATAACTTTTCGAGTGGCGACGTCGATCACCTCGATTCCGCTGTGATCGTTGGTGGTGACGTAGATCTTCTTCTTGTCCTGCGACAAGCGGATGCTGGTCGGAAGCCCGGTGGTCAGCGGAATGCGATCGACAATTTGCCCCTTCGACTCGTCAAAGGCGATCACCGCGTCCGGGTAGGCGCCCAGGAACAACGTGGCGCCGCGCGCCATCGCGCAGGAGAGCGCCAGCAGGGAAAGTAATGGCTTCATGAAATTCTATGGGTAGACCAAATCGAGATTGCGCCAGTCCTTGGTGGCCGCGGCGCATTTACTGGTCCAATTGGGATAGTTGTTCATGTGATCGGGAACCTGCGCGGGCCAATAGCAGGTGACCCAGCAATCGTAGATATCGCGTTCCACCGGCTGGCAAAGCCCGGCCGTGCCGCCCGCGGCGTCCACTTCCCAGCCCGGCGAAAACATCAGTGAGCATCCCATCGGAACGTGGGGACGCGGTTGACCCCCTTGCGGGTTCTGCAAAGCCACGACGTCTTGGCTGAGCGACGTGACGTGGTCGGAGATACGTCGCGCCTTTTTGTTCAACGGTTGCAGATGTCTCATCGAAGATTCCTTT
>JBEKHQ010000750.1:0-2654 GCA_050012195.1 Bryobacteraceae bacterium
TACTCTCTGGCGAATGTACTTAACCAACCCACTCTTCACATCTGGATTTGGCAAGAGGACGGGGTTTACATTGCCAAGTGTTTGGACATTCCGGGGTGCGCGTCGGAAGGGGCTTCACGGGATGAAGCCCTCGCGAACATCCACGATGCAATCAAGCTCTGCCTGGATGTGATCCGCGAAGATCGAGAAAAGCCGCTCGTCGAACCTCTCCAAGTGGAGATGATCGAAGCGCGAATCTCAGACTTCATAGAGTCCAACTAGATCTACAGCCGGGCGATCACCGACAGCGCTCCCGACCGGACGACCTCATTCGTGATCAGCGCGCAGACATAGGCTAGCAAGGTCATGTAGGCGAATTGCAAGGCCGGCCATTTCCAGCCTCCCGTCTCGCGCCGCACCACCGCAATGGTCGACATGCATTGCATCGCGAACGCGAAGAAGATCAACAGCGCCACCGCGCCGCCGGGAGTCAGCTCGGTTTGCAGTTTTTGCCGCAGACCTTCCGATTCCTCGGTCGAGTCCTGCATGCCGTAGATGGTGCCAAGCGTGCTCACGATCACCTCGCGCGCCGCCAGCGAACTGATCAGCCCGATCCCGATCTTCCAGTTGAAGCCGAGCGGCTTGATCACCGGTTCCACGGCGTGGCCGACCATGCCCGCGAAGCTCTTTTCGATCTCGGGCGGCTTGCCATCTTTGAGCGGCAGATGCAGCATCACCCACAGCACGATCGCCACCACCAGAATCACCGTGCCCGCGCGGTGCAGAAAGATTTTCGAGCGATCGTAGAGCCGCAGCCCCAACGATCGCAGCGTGGGCAGCCGATAGGGAGGCATCTCGAGCACGAAGGGCGTTCGCTCGCTCTTCAGAATCGACGATTTGAGAATCCGCGCCGTCGCGATGGCCGCCACGAAACCGAGAATGTAGAGACCCAGCAGCGCGCCGGCTTGCGTTCCGAACAGCCTGCCGAACAGCGGATGCTCGGGAATGAAGGCCGCGATGATCAGCGTGTAAACGGGCAGGCGGGCCGAACAGGTCATCAGAGGCGCGATCAGGATGGTGGCCAGACGGTCGCGCTTGCTCTCGATGGTGCGCGTCGCCATGATGGCCGGAACCGCGCAGGCATAGGCCGAAAGCAGCGGGATGAACGACTTTCCTTGCAAGCCGAATTTGGCCATGGTGCGGTCCGCGATCAGCGCCGCTCGCGCGAGATATCCGGAGTCTTCCAGGATTCCAATGAACAGGAACAGCAGCAGGATCTGCGGAAGGAAAACGATCACGCTGCCCACGCCGTTCCAAACGCCTTCCACCAGCAGCGAGCGGAAAATCGACGGCGGAAGGCCGCGCTCGATCCAAAGGCCAGAGATCTGAACCAAGGATTGCAGTCCATCCATCAGCGGGCGCGCGCCGCGGAATATGGTTTGAAACACGCCGGCGACAACCACGAGAAAGACCAGAGGTCCCGCCACCGGGTGCAGGAAAATCGCATCCAGACGCCGCGTCCAGAGCGGGGGAGCGGGCGCTTGATACGACGCGCCGGTGCCCACTTGATTTGCCCACTGCCGGCAGCGCGGGATGTCTTGCAGCACTGGAAGCTCTATCTTGGGCGGCGTGAGCGAGGTCGTCCCTGCGGAGGTGCCTTCCATGAACTGGAAAACTTTCTCGACGCCGTCGCCCTTGGCCGCGCTGATCAGAGCCACCGGAGCGCCCAATTCGCTGGCTAGTTCCGCGGGATCTACTTTGCCGCCGCGGCTGGCCAGATCGTCCGCCATATTAAGAATGACCAGTGTCGGAAGCTTAAGGCTCAGAATCGGCGCCGCCAGCACCAGGTGCCGGCCAAGATTTGTGCAATCGAGAATCAACAGAACGGCGTCGGGCTTCGGAACTCCGGCCATCTGGCCGCTCAGCACGTCGCGCGTAACCTGTTCGTCTTCCGAGCGGGGGCTCAGGCTGTAGACTCCCGGAAGATCCACCAAAACCACTTCCCGCTGCGATTTGGTTTTAGCTCGGCCGACGCGCTGCTCCACTGTGACGCCCGGGAAATTCGCCACCTTCTGACGCAGTCCGGTCAGACGGTTGAACAATGTCGATTTGCCGGAGTTGGGAGGTCCGATGATCGCCACCACGTGCGGCGGCGCCTGCTTGGAAGACCGGGGCGGTTCCGCGATGACGGCGCAGCCCGCGCAATCGTGACACTCGCTCATGGCTTCTTGGCTTTCCCAGCGTTCTTCGAAGGTGTCCGAAGCATCAGGCGGGCGGCGGTTTCCCGTCGCAGCGCGACTTCCGATCCGTCCACCCGATAAACGCGCGGCTCTCCACCGGGCCCGCTGCGCGCCGGAACGATAGTGTGGCCCGGCAGGAAACCCAGCTCCATCAAGCGGCGCGCGATGTCTTCGGGAACGTCTAGACGATCAAGAACTCCCGATTCGCCTTGGGGCAACTGGGCGAGCGTCTTGGGTACGAATGGGCCTTTTGGCACACTGCGCGGGTCGTTCTTGACACTCAGTTGCATCTTAGAACCAGTATCCGGGGATCTCTTTTGCACGTCGTCCTGGAGTTTTGCTGTTGCTACTCGCCTACAACTGAGTATAGCGGACCTTTTAAGTCGTAGATACAATTTTCGCCAAGAAAATTTATTGGCAACTATATTGACAATG
>JBEKHQ010000751.1:0-2653 GCA_050012195.1 Bryobacteraceae bacterium
ATCCGCGGGCTACGGCTGGCTGACAACCGGACCGCACAAGAGGCTGACTGGGACATGGAAATGCTGGGTTGGGAGCTCGGGGAGTTGAAGGCGATGGACTTCGACCTGTCGCTGACGGGGTTTGACTGCCGCGAACTCGACGCGTTGTTGCTGCAGCCGGATACCGGCGAGGACGACGTGCCCCCCGTGCCCGAGGCGCCGGTGACGCGGCTGGGCGATCTCTGGGTCTGCGGCAAGCATCGCGTGCTGTGCGGCGATGCCACCAGCGCGGACGCCGTTGCGCAGCTCCTCGGCGACCGCAAGCCGTTGTTGCTCGTGACCGACCCGCCGTATGGAATCGAGCTGGACAGCGAATGGCGTGATCGCGCCGGCTTGAATAGCTGCGGGCCTGCGGAAACCAGCTATATGAAGCACCGCACGACCGGGCACACCGAAACCACCATCTCCGGCGACACGCGGGCCGACTGGTCCGAGGCCTTCGAGTTGGTGCCGAGTCTCCAGGCTGCTTACGTTTGGCACGCATCTAAGTTCACCCGCGAAGTGCTCGACGGGTTGCTGCGCATCGGGTTCGTGCATCACCAGCAGATCATCTGGGACAAAGGGCGGACGGTGTTGACAAGAACGCTGTACTGGTTTCAACATGAACCAGCCTGGTTCGTCAGGAAGGTGAACGCGCCCTGGTACGGAAAGCCCGGCGAAAACTCTACCATCTGGGCATCGCCTTCACCGAAGTTCATTATGGGCGGCTCCGACGAGACGAAGTTTGACCATCCCACCCAGAAGCCCGTCGAACTGATGCGCCGCCCGATCCTGAACCACCTCAAGCGAGGCGAGTTGGTTTTTGACGGGTTCCTCGGAAGTGGAACAACGCTCGCCGCGGCGGAACTCACTGAGCGCATCTGCTGCGGCATCGAACTGGACCCGAAGTATGTCGACGTCATCGTGCAGCGCTGGCAGACGCTGGCCGGCAAGAAGGCAACCCTCGATGGTGATGGGCGAACGTTCGAAGAAATCGCCGAGGAACGCAAGAAGGGTGCCGCGTGAATCGCACGCTGTCATCAGGAAATCGCCGCCGTCGAAGCCCTGCTCCGGGCCGGGCATCCAGACGTCGAGGGGCTGTGTCGAGCCTTAGCGGACTGGTGCGCCGAGTTGCGGCTGTTGCGGGCGAGCCAAGGGTTGGCACCCGTTGCGCCACGCTTGGCCCGCGTTCGCTTGGGCGGCGACGGGTTGGCGAATGGGCCAAGGCTGCCGTAACTGGTGTAGGGCGGGCAGGAATCGAGGCCAGAAGCAAAGAAGCCCGCCGCGGCCGAAGCCGGGCGGGCGGAAGGGGGAGCGTCCGATGCTACGGGTTGATGCGGTAGGTGCGCTCTCCGCCTTCGGGCTTGAACGATTCGACGGTGTAGCCGGCCTTCTTCATCGCGCCGGCCATGAACCCGCGCACGGTATGCCGCTGCCAGCCCATCTTGTCCATAATCTCGGCCAGGGTCGCTCCGTTCTTGCGCTGCAGCATCCCAACGACCTGGGCGGTCTTGCTCCCTTCGCGCGGCCCGGCGCTTTCCTTCGCCTTGGCAGTCTGTTTGGGCGCCTTTGCGGCCTTCTTCGCCGGGGTCGCTTTCTTGGGCGCGGCGCCCTTCGGCTTGCCGCCCTTGGCGCTTTTCTGGCCCTTGGGCGCGGCCTTCTTGGCGCTGGCACCCTTCTTCGGGGAAGCCTTCTGCGGCGCGACGTCGGCGCCCTGTGCCGCACCGGCGGCGGCTGTCTCGGTGGTTTCGATGTTCTCGGTAGTCATGTTCGTTCAATCTCCTTCTGCGGGGTTACCGCGTCAGGACATGAATCGCTCTGGTGGCGCTGTAAAGCAAGTGGATTCTTTGGTTTAGGAGACGGAAAGACGATGGTCCTCTAGGTGGTCAGATGATACCAGGTGGAACCAGATGGTAGGCCACGGCCAGAAACTTAGCCACAAAATGGAGGCCGCCATCGCCGCTTTGCTCACACAACGGAACGTGGACGAGGCGGCCCAGGCTGCTGGTGTTGGACCCACAACCCTCTGGCGTTGGCTGAAGCTCCCGGAGTTTCAGGTCGAGTATCGAAGAGCACGACGTGACGCGTTTTCGCAGTCCATAGCGCGGCTCCAGCAGGGGACTACAGCGGCGGCTACCACGCTGCTGAAAATGATGATCGAGCCGGGCACGCCGCCTTCTGTCCGAGTGCGGGCGGCCGAGGCCATCTTCAATCACGCGGCCAAAGCCATTGAGATCGAGGACATCGATGCTCGCGTGACCGCGCTGGAAGCAGCGGCCGCGGGCGGACAGCAGCAGCGATGAAAACCATCGACAGACGGATCGCCCGGCTTGAGGATCAACTCGGATCCTCGGACAAGCCACGGCCTCGTTCTCGGCTGCTGATAATGGATTTGGGCTCCAAACTATGCCTGGCCGATGCGACCTGCCAGAGATCGCTCAGCCGCGAGGGCACTCTGATGGAGTTGGTGAACTTTCGGAAACACGCCGAAGGACCGTACGAACTCACCGCCGAGGAACTGGACGCCTGGGTTGCGGGCTTCCCGGTGCAAATCGAATGAGAGCAGTAGCGATGAAAGTGATCGAGAAACGACTGCGCTGGCTTGAGCGGGGATTGTTACTTCCGGTTGAAACGG
>JBEKHQ010000752.1:0-2639 GCA_050012195.1 Bryobacteraceae bacterium
CCTCTGGCCCCGGACATCGTAAATGTGCACCTCGGTATGAAAGGCCGATAAAACCTGCGCGGCCGTTCCGCTGAAAATAATTTCTCGGCGCGCGGGCGCGGGCGGTTCCACTTGGAATCCGTGGCCTTCGAGCCAATCCACGATTCGGGCGAGATCTTGCTCCGCCACTCCGAAACTCCGGCCGAAACTTTCCGGAGTGAGCCATTGATGGTACTCCGGTGACGCGGGATTCTGCTGAGCATCCAATAGCGCCTCGATCGCGCTCTTCTGCGACGCGTCCGGCTGAAGGACCAGGATCATTCGGTCCATGCGCGTCTCCCCTAAAGCTCGGCCGCGGTCAAATTCCTGCCGCGCGAGCGGATGGACGTTTCCGGAGAGCGTCACCGTCACGCGGTCGTCGATGGCCGCCGTGATGCGTTCCACCGGGTGTGCGGCGATTACTTGCGCGGTCGCCGTCGGAGGCAGGCACAACGCCTCCAAGATCAGAAAGGAGAGGAAGAAAACGAACCGATGAGCCATCATTCGCTGCACTCATCGGCCCGATAAGCCGATGCTGCTTGCGAATTGCGCCCTTATGAGGCGAACGCCTTAATCCGTTCTAAAACTAAACCACCTCCAGGATGAGGCATTTCAGATACATGGTTTCTGGAACCGTCAGCAGAATCGGATGATCCTGGCTTTGCGTGCGCCGTTCCAGTACCCGCAGGGTCCTGCCGGTATCGAGCGATGCGGCGGCCACGATCTCGAGCAGCATGGCCTCGCTCACGTGATGCGAGCAGGAGCAAGTCACCAGCACGCCGCCCGACGCCAGCAGTTCGAGCGCGCGCCGGTTGATCTCCTTATATCCGCGCAGCGCGGCGTCCAAATGCGCGCGCGATTTCGCGAAGGCCGGCGGATCGAGAACCACCGTATCGAAGCGCCGGTGAGCGGATGCATACCCGCCCAGCAGGTCGAAAATATCCGCTTCCCGGAACTCGACGTTCGCGATTCGATTGGCCACGCGGTTTCGCTCCGCCGTTTCGAGGCTCGACGCGGAACTGTCGGCCGCTTCCACCGATTCGCATCGCCGGGCCAGATGCAGAGCGAATCCGCCGGTGGAGGTAAAGCAATCGAGCGCGCGTCCACGGGCATGGCGGGCAGCGGCGATGTAGTTTTCCCGCTGGTCGAGAAAGATGCCGGTCTTCTGGCCGCCGAGCAGGTCGGCGCGTAATTCCAGGCCGTTCATTTCGATCGCGACTTCGCCCGGAACGTCGCCGGTCAGTACACCCGCGGTCAGCGGTAGCGCCTCGCGCTTGCGCACCGCGACGTCGTTGCGTTCCACGATGCCGGCGGGAGCGAAAAGCTCCACCAGGCAGCTCACGATGTCGGCTTTGGCCCGATCCATGCCCTGATCCAGGGTCTGCAGCGTGAAATAGTCGCCATAGCGATCGATCACTAGGCCGGGCAACTGATCGGCTTCTCCGTGCACCAGCCGGTAGGCGTTCGAATCGGTCACCACGCGCTTGCGAAAGGCTTCCGCGTTGACGATCCGGTCGAGATAGAACGCGCGATCGATGGCGCGAACGCGCCGGTCGAGCAGACGCAGTGAGATTTGCGACGTGTCGCTATAGTGCGCGGTTCCAAGCGCGGCGCCCTGTGGATCGATTACTTTAACGGCGTCGCCCGCCTCCGCCTTCCCGCGATCGAGAACGTCGCTTGAAAAAATCCAGGGATGACCAGCGGCAATACGATCCGCCGCTTTTCGGTTGACTCGGACGGTATTCAATCGGCTACCGCATGGCCTTCAGCCGCGCGATACGATCCTCGGTGGAAGGATGCGTGGAGAAGAGCCGCGTCAATCCGCCGGCCGTAAACGGCTTGATGATGAACAGATGAGCCGTGGCGGGATTCGTCTCCGCCATCGGGATCTGTTTCGACCAGGTCTCCAGCTTCGTGAGCGCCGAGATCAGCTCATCCGGATTGTGGGTCACGTGAGCCGAGGTCTCGTCCGCGGAATATTCGCGCGTTCGAGAGATGGCCATCTGGATCAGCATGGCCGCGAAGGGCGCCAGGATCAGCATCACCAGTCCCGCCCATCCGCCGCCTTCTTCTTCGTCGTCGCGCCGGCCGCCGAACCAAAACGCCATGCGCGCCAGAAACGTGATGGCCATCGCGATCGTGGCCGCCACCGAGCTGGTCAAAATATCGCGGTTCTTCACGTGCCCCAGCTCGTGCGCCACCACGCCTTCCAGTTCCTGATTGTTCATCAAACGCAAAACTCCGGCGGTGAACGCAACCGAGGCGTGCTGGGCGTTCCGGCCGGTGGCGAACGCGTTGGGTGATTCGTCCGGAATCAGCCACAGCTTCGGCATCGGCAGTCCCATGCGCTGGGTCAGGCTTTGGACCAGGGGAAACACGCGCGCGTAAGCGTCCGGGTTTTGGTTGGGTGTGATCGGCTGGGCCGAGTACATCGACAGCGCCATTTTGTCGGAGAAAAAGTAGGCGAAGAAATTCGTCGCGACGGCAATCGCCGGCTCCGTATGCGTTGCGGCGTGGGCGGCAGCCTTCTTCAACATGTCCGGAGGGTTCGGTCCAGGGCTCAATTCGAGGCCCTTCGAGGCGGCGGGATGGAAAATGGCGCAACAGACTATTGGCCTCTT